>CAYPUS010000022.1:0-9352 GCA_964413815.1 uncultured Aquabacterium sp.
GGCCACGGCCGCATCCAGATCGGCCACCACCACCGACCCATCGGTGTAGTGCCCGGCAACCTCTTCGATGGCCTTTCCGATGGCGTACATCTGCGAATCGGTGTAGCCGCCCAGGCGCCGGTAAGCACCGCACAGCACGATGATTGGCGGCACCTCCGCTTCGATGGACCAGTAATCCAGCGACCAATTCGACGAGCCGCCGCCTACGTTGTCGAGCACCTTTGCCACGATGGTGTGTGCGCCAGGCGGGATGCCTTGCAGCCGGTAGGTAAAGCCGATCCGCCCCGTTGTGATGAACGGCTCATAGCGCACGATGGCCGGCCACAACTGGCCATCTACCCGCCATTCCACGTTGGCGCGGAAATTGGGCAGCACGCCGGCCACAGACCCTACGATGATGTCAGTCCCTGTGAAAGATGCCGGCACCTCGATGGTGGCGCTTTCGCCCTGAGCCGCGCCGGCCGTGTAGGTGTAGCCCGCGCCCGAGTTCCGCGTCGTGCTGGCCTGCACGCCCACCATGCCGGCCGAGTATGTGACCGAGGCGTGTGTGTCTTCAAAGACGGCCGCAGCCCTCAGCCGGTCAATGACCGTGACCAGGGCGCACTTGAAGGGGTTCAGCCCTTCCGGCGTGGCCGGCAGCGTGCCCAGGTCGTTGTGGTTGTAGCCCACGACCACCGCCCCCAGGTCCGAGACCCACGGGGCCGCAGCCCGAGCCGGCGCGTAGTTCTGCAGCACCGTGGCATAACCACCACTATTGCCGTCCTCGTTCGGTTTGTAGAGGACCGCGCCGCTCACCGCCAGATTGGTTTCCGTCATGCGCGTGATCGCCGCCAAGCGCGAGGTGGCCCGGCGCGTGTTGCCACTCGCGCCCTGGCCAAAGAAGGTAGACGAGCCAAAAACGCGCAGCGTACCCGGCAGGCCAGCGCCGCGCACTTCCATCGGCTCGCCGGCCTTGTCCGTAAGTCGAATAAGGCGGTTTTTGGCATCGAACTCGCCCAACACATCGGAGATGGTCATGTCATTCCCATTGCTTTTTGATCCAGGCTTTGACGCCCGGCAGTTGACCCATGACGGCCGCCGCAAGGATCGCGCCCGCGATGACCACCAACGCTTCACGGATGACTTCCGGCGCCTTAGGCAGCATCAGCACACCCCCCGCGCGCCATGGCATCCAAGCGCGCCTCAATGCGCGCCAGAGTCACTTCAATGGCCGCCACGCGCGGCACCACGGTCATGCCGGATATCATCCAGCCCGCCACCGTGCCGCCTGCCGCGCCCACGAGCGCGAACACCTCAGGGCTGAGCGCGATCATGTCGACCCTTCAGCCATTCCAGGCCCCAGCCGACCGCCGCCGCAGCCATGCCGGCATAGGCACCCGCTTCCCCGGCCGTGGCCGGCGCAGCACCGGCCACCACCTGGGCGGTTTCTTGCACATGGCTGCCCACCTCGGGGACGAACAGGGCCGCCAGCGCGGCCAGCGCCGCCAGACCACGAGGGGACAGCAGCTTGATGATGATGTGTTCCATACCGTTTTACCCTTCGTCAAAAACCGATGCCCAGACCGAAAAGGTCCGTACTCTTTCCGCCGCCCTGGAAGGTGCCACCGCCCCACATATCCGCGTCCACGATGGAGCCGCTTCCCGATGCCTGCGCGCGCTCATAGGCCGTCACAGCCGGCCCCGTGGCCACGCTCGATTGAGGCTCGCCCCACAGGTAGCCAAAGAAATCGCCAGCCGAGCACGCGAAGGACGCATCCCAGGTGTTGCCCAGCGCCTTTGCCCGCTCGCACGCATCCGCATCCGTGTCAGGGATGCCGAAAAGCGCGCCCGTGCCCTTGACCACTCCCGTGATGGCGCCGTCTGCCACGTCAACCACTGCACCGCCCAGAGCCTGAGCAGCCCCCGCCACAGTTGCACCCTGCACTTTTTTTTTGAGCAGGTATAGGGCGACTCCGCCGAGCGCGGCCAGGATGATGATGGTTCGCGTGTTCATGCCAGCGCACCCCCGGCGCGTTGATAGGCCGCCACCATTGACGACATGCTTTTGCTGCCCTGGCCGGCGTAGCCTGCGCCCGGGAAACTGGCCCAGACCTTGCGGCACTTGGTGACGGCATCTGCCACCCTGCCCGCCTTGACATCTTCCAGCGCGCCGCACTCGTCGATCAGGTAGGTTATGGCCGCATCCTGGCTTTCCGGGCCAAAGTCTTTCAGGCCCAAAGCCCGCTTGATGCGCAGCCATGTCGGCTTGATCAACTGGCCTTTGCCCGCCGCAGTCGAAACGCACCCGGTCCCCAGGCCGGCGCCCGCGCACTGCAAATCCGAGAGCTTTTCTCCGCGCCATTCACCCGTTACCGCCGGATGGTCCGACAGATCCTGAATGGTGTGCTTATAGCCAAAGCACACGCGATAAGGGTCCGGCCGCGATGCTGTGCCCTCCGCCTGCGCGATCATGTCGATGAAGGCGCGCACGTTTGCATCCTGCGATGCCTGCTGTGTGGTGTGCTGCGTGTACATGGTTTCGAGATAGCCCCAGGCATCGAAATAGTCGATGGCCGTTGTTTCGGTTTCCGCCTGCTCTGCCGCCGCGTCGGCCGCCTTGCTGATCAGGTAAGCCGCCGCGAAGACGGCCACGCCAACCAGCAGGGCTTTAGCCGCGCTCATACCATTCAAAGCCCGCGCGCGCGCTCATGTCCTGCACGTTCGTGAGCAGATCGAGCCCATGACCCGGCATCACCACGATGGGCTTTTCCAGCTTCATCAGATATTGGCCTGGATTGTCAAACTGGATCTGATAGAACCCGGTCACCGTGGCGGCCGGGAAGTCGTGCCGAAGCTCTGCCGCCGCGCTCACCGGCTGTCCGGTCACCTTGTTGACCAAGGCCGCGCCGTTTGTGTTCGCAGCGCCCGCCGTCGAATAGCTCAACATCACCGCGCATCGCTCGCTGACGTAGATCAGGATCTGATCCACCAGCAGCCGCTTGTCTGCACTCTTGTTCCAGAGTTGCAGGCGCGGATAGTTCCCAGCCGGCGCACTCTGCTGCACCGTGCCGATGAACGCGCGGCCCGACTCCGCGATGACCTGCGGATCGGTGTCAAGCTGGCCGCCCAACACCCCAACCTGCCCTCCCGTGACGGTCACATCGCCGGCATGCCGACGTGAGCCGCCCTCCCGCGAGGTGATCATCAGCTTGATCCGCTGCACGATGGTTGACGTGATCTGAAACCACGAGAAAGACTCGCGCATCCATGCCCCCGATTCCGCGCCCTTGGCGCTTTCGACGGCGCCCGTAGGCCCCATCAGATCAATGTTCATCTTGCCGCCAGCCGCCAGCACTTCCAGATAGGCCCCGCCGATCTGAAATGTCTTCGTCTCACCGGCACCGATGTCGAATTCGATTGTTTGCATATCAACCCTTGCGCTTGAGCAGCGCGAAAGCCGCGAAGCCCGCAGCGCCCCACATGGCCAGCTTGACCAAGGTTTCATTGGCGCCCTGCTGTGGAGCCGCTGCCATGATGGCTTGCTCCGACAGCACACGCGCCGCGTCCGTCTGCTTGCCGGCATTGACCATGATCGAGCCCATTAGATCTCCCGCCTTGTCCAGCGTGTGCTCCCATGCCTGCGTGCTGTTCGCGCCGGACAGTTTGTAGATTTCTGTGGCAGCGCCGCCCGCCTTGTTGATCACGTCCGTTCCCATGCTGGTCATGAGCTTGACGGCATCGGTCTGGCTTTCCGCCATTGCGCCCAGCAATTGCGCGTTGATCATGGCCAGATCCGAATCCATGCCATGAATCACCACGCTCGAACCCATGCCGGCATTGACGGCGCCATCGCCGCCCACCTGACGCTGATCCTGTACCGTGGTGTTTGTGGTGCTGGACGACTTCGAGGACGAGCCACCAAAGAGAGAGCCGAACATCAGGCCGCCTTCCGCTTGCGCATGACAAGGAACACCACGAGCGCACCGCCACCGAGTAGCAGCAGCAGCTTGCCCGTGTCCAGGCCGCCAAACACGCCTTGCCCCAAGAGGCCAGACGAGCCGGACGCATCCTGGCTTCCCTTGAGGTTGACCACCCAACCGGAGTTGCCCATGGACGTGCCGTAGGCAGCGGCCGACGCCTCACTGTCGGCCATCTGATTGAGATTCAGATTCAGCGGGGGAAGTGGGATCGGGGCGGCCATCAGTCTTTCGCCAGCAGCACCACACCGACGACCAGGGCGGCCAGCAGCAGCACACCACCGCCACCGCCACCAAACAGGCCCGCAGATGCCGCAGAGGCGGCCGTGTTCGTCCCGCGCTTTGCATAGTCCTGCGCGTACGTCAGGCCATTGGCACCCGCGAACGATCCCGGATCGGTGTTTCCCTGCACCTGAACCTGCGTGCCGTAGGCGTTGTCAATCGCCTTTTTCGCGCCGTACTGGATCAGGTCCTGCCACCACGGGATGGACGCATCCGTCTTGAACGCTGCGTTCTCCATCTTGGCAGAGTCGGACCAGTCCCCCGGCAGGATGCCATTCAGGCCCAAGGGATCGGTCCACGGGTCATAAGTCGCCATGCCGGCCCCTTAGATTTGCGAGTTCAGCGAATAGGACTCGGAGTAGATGGTCAGCGTTGTTGCCGCTGTCACCGCGATCCGCACATCCAGATCCGACACCGGCACAACCTCGTTCGGCCCGGTCTGAATCATGGCCGTGTTCAGCGCATTGGACTGCAATGCATCGGGCATCATGTCCACGATGTGATAGCCGGCCTGCGGCACCAGACCGAAGTCAACCAACCGGCGATTGGCCAGCGCCACGGGCAGCTTTTCATACTGCTTGACGCCATCGCGGGTGATGTCCACGTAATCCAGATTCGCGCCCTTGATGATCAGACGCTTGAGCTGGAAGCCGTTCCGACCGAAAGGCAAGATGATCTGTTCTTCGGCCGCACCGCCGAAGACGCGCTGTTGCTTCTGGACGCGCTGAATGATCTTGTTTGCCGACGGCGCTTCGACATCGGCCCAGCCGTCGATGTTGGAGCCAGCAGCCGGGACATAGTTGCCCAGATCGAATTCCAGGCTGAACGACTGCACGCCGGCCTGCTGCGTGGCCGCGATGGTGCCCAGCTTCATGCCGACTTCTTCGCGGGCACGGAATTCCGTGAAGTCGATGGTCAGCACCGAAGGATCTGTTTGGTTGCCCTTGAAGGCATTGAGCGCGATCAGATCAAGCGCGGAATCCCAGCGCTGAAACTCGATGTCGTTGATCTTGAAAACGATGTTCGTGATCAGCGACGGCGGGATGTTCGTTCCCAAACGCAGGTAAATTTTTTCGTAGGTCTTGCCCAGGCCCAGCGACACGGATGCACGCTGATTGGGGCCTACGCCCTGGATTTGGGGGAGCTTGATGGGACGCATGCTGCTTTCCTTGATGGTTGCCCGAATGCCCTGATGCCGATCAGCCGCTGATGGCGCGGTCAACGATGGACTTCGTGACGCTGACTTGACGCAGCACGAAGATGGTGGCCAGCACGGCGGCAGTGGTGATCAGGGCGTTTTTGACTTGCGAGGTAGACATGTGTTTGCCTTTTCAGGATGGCGTTACAAGAGCCCCCATTGCAAGCCGTCAGGGCCGTACGTCGCAAGCCGAACGGCCCGTACGTAGGCCCTACGTCGCCTCCCGCCTCTTGCGCAGCGTAATGGTGTTTGTTGCCAACACTTTTCGGCGGAAATCTCGCTCCATGTACGTGATGCGCGTTGTGATGGTCGGCTTGCCTTCGTCCTCGTCATCCACGGTTTCAAGCGCCTGGATGTCGGCTTCCGGCACGTCCATGGCCTTGGCCATTGCCTTTCGATCTTCGGCATACCGCAGGTTGAAGCAACGGATGTACGTGCAATTGCCCAGGAAGGTTTTATCTATCAGCGCCGGCCGCTGCGCCGCGCCCAGCACGATCAGCCCCTGATGGCGGCCTTGCGTGATGACGCGTTTCCACTCGGGCGGAGCAAGGCTTGCCGTTGTCACGTCCGACAACTCTTCGGCCAGGAACACGCAGCCACCGGCCGCGAAGGCGATGGCGCACACGGCCGCGAAGGCTTCGGCTATAGGTGACTTGCCATCATGTACAAACCGGGCCTTGCGCGCCTTGCCGGCCTTGATGGAACGGCCAGCATCGACCATGCCGCGCATGCTCACGGCCGGCGCGTATTCCCCATACTCGTCCCGAGGGTCCCAGATCAGCAAGGGCACGCCCTTAAGCGCTTTCAGGCGCTCCTTGATGGACACGCCCTTGCCCGACCCAGATGCGCCGATGTATGCCTCAATTTGCGGTTTGTTGGTCACCGACACCTGGCGCCCCTCCCTGCTGCTGCGCCGCCTGCCGGCGCCGCTCCTGAATTGCCTGATATGTGGCATAGGCGGCCGGCGCCGTGACGCCCAGCAGGCCGATGTACGGCCCCCACTTGCTCATCAGATCCCCGACCGACCACCCCTGACGCTGCATGATCACGGCGCCATTCATGGCCATGCCGCGCAGCACGCCGTCGTTCCAGACGGCGCCAAAGTGAGGCCACCACGCGAAGCCGGCCGCCAGCATCGAGCGCGCGAGCTGGAGCACTTCGACAAGGCTGTCAACCATGCTTGCCGCTTCCGCGTCATCCTGCTTTTGCTGTACCTGCTGCTGCTGCTGGATCTGCGCCACGCCTGCCGCGTCGATGGCATCTGCGCGGGCCTCAAGGGCCGCGAAATCATCAGCGCCGACGACTTCTGACGCTACCTCTTTGCTTTGCTCACTCATGCCATGACCCCCCAGCCAAGCCCCTTTGCGGCCGGCTTGATCTGTGTTGCGGTTGCCGGCGCGACCGGCGTGGTTTCGGGTTCGGGTGCGGGTGTGGGTGCAGGCACCACGGCTGGCGCCTTGGCCTCAGCGATGTGCAGGGCACGCAAGGCCGTGTCGGACCGATCCGAGCGCGCGAACACCTGAGCGTTACAGGTGTCGCACACGACATAGGCCAGACCCTTTGCACTGAACCTCAGCGCCGCCCTTGTGCTGCTACACACCGGGCATCGACACCGCCCGATTTCGTTTTCCCTGGCCGCCATGGCTCAGGCCTTTTTCTTCGTTGCGGGCTTCGCGGCCGGCTTGGCGCCGGCACTGCGCGCCAGATCGCGCGCTTCGATGGCCACCCGGTGCGCTTCCTGCGCGCCGGCCGTGGCCAAGTTCGCTTGCGCATGGATGGCGCCCATGTGGCTCACCGCTTCCACGGTCAGCTTGACGAGGGTTTCAGCGTTGCAGGGGACTTTCGCGGCCTGCGATTCCTTGATGTGCCCATCCAAATCGGCCAGGACTTCCGCCAGATCGCGGGTTTTCGTCGTGTTCACACAGTTTCCTTTCCAGTTGACCCCCGTCCACTTGAAAAGCCGGCGCACGCTCCCGCGTACAGTTATTCACACGGGTCCAAGGGCCTGCGGCCATGCGCGGGGTCCGGCCGGTGTCGCCGGGGAGAACCGCCGCCCGTCGCCCTTGCCCTGCCGCCGATGTGGCCTGCACCTTCGGTGCATAGCCGCAGGCCCTTGAACCCCATGCGCCACGCGGGCGCCACTCCTTGCGTGCGCTGGGCACGATGTTCAGATCCGGGTCGAAGAGATCGACCACGCCCACCGGGCAAGCCTTGACGGACGTTTCGTATCGGCCGTGATGTTCCTTGTCCTCGGTCACGACGCGCACGCGGTAGCCGCGCCCGATGCATGGGCCGCCCTGCCGCTCAAGGTAGACCAGCCAGTTAGCCCGCCGCTCGCCGTCGCGGTTGACCGCGCCCCAGCACTCGCGCAGCACGCCGGCCGGCACATCTGCCATCGCCTCTGCATCGACGCGCCGCAGTTCGCGCCACACCGTGACAGGCGGTTGCCCCAGGCCCTGAAACTGGCGGATGCCATGGGCACGCGCCCACATGCGCACGCGCGCCGCGCCGCCACCGAACATGTCACCCTGTTCCATCACCAGACGACGCCCGTCCGGCAGGTCATCCACATGCCCGCCCGCGCCGACCTCGCCGGCATCGTCAATGCCTTTGCTTATGTATTTCGCCACGTAGCCGGCCGCACCGCCTGCCGTCATGGCCTTGACCTTGAATCGGTGTTCCTGCGCGCCCGGCTCGTCTCCCTCATCTCGCAACCAGTGGTCGGCCATGATCGCGGCCACCGCCGCCCACATGCCCGGCTTCGCCCAAACCAGCATGTGCCAATGGGGCGTGCCGTCCTGATGGGGCTCCGCCACGCGGATGCCGAACACGGTCAGTCCACGGCGGGCCAGATCGGCGCGGCAGCGCGCCCAGGTCTTGCAAAGCCATGCTTGACCATCCTTCGGCGTCGGCCGCCCTGCTGCAACCCACTTGGGATTGGTGGCGCCCGTGTGCAAGGTGGCGTGAAACCTCGATGGTGTCGTGTTCGTCGTGAAGAGGCCTTCCCATTCCGCAATGTCGGCCCACTCTTCGCATCCCTTGATGCGCGTCATCAACTCGCCACGCCTGATCGACAGATTCGCCGTGCCGGCGTCGGCCGCCTGAGCAAGCGTTATGACCTCGCCGTCTTCGCTTTCGAGTTCCGTGCTTTCCAGCATCGCGCGCGCCGCCGCATCCCGATTGAGCATGCGGCGCACCGTGTCGTGCGTCACGTAGGGCTGATGCCTTCGCGCGCACACCTCGCCCGTGGCCCTGCCCTGCCGCTCGCGCAGCAGCACCACCGCGCGCTTAAGCTGCCTGAACCACCAGTCAGCACACATGACGCGGGCTACAACGCCGTCCAGGCGCTTCTCCCATGCATGCACCGGGAAAGGCCGCGCATCCCACCCCGCCAATAGCTCATTGACCGCAGCCAGAAAGGCCAGCACCGGCCCCGAAAGCGCGTGCAGCTTGCCCGCCATCAATCGAGCCCGGCGCCCTGCTATCTCGCGCACCTCCGCATCCGACATGGACGCATGCAGCGGCCTCATGGCCTGGATGTCTGCTATCTCGCCCGATGCCTGCCCGTGCCTGTGCTCGCGCTCCTCCTGCGCCTGCTTGACGCGCGCTTTCTGGCGCTCGATGACGGCCCACGGCAGGGATGTTCGACGCGCGATGTCGCGCCATGGCGCGTGGCTCATTGCGCCGCGCCCATCACTTCGACCGCGAACACGTCCAGATCGGACGGCCGCACGAAGCACGGCCGGCGCGGCAACTCCCCGCGCTGTGCCACCGTGGCCAGGGCCGCCGCGCGCACGCGGGCCAATGCCTCACGCTGCGCCTGCGACGGCTTCGCAGGCACGCCCTGCACGCTCGCGTCGTATGGCCGGAATGACTCATGCCAGCGCACAGCGCTGATGCCTGTCAGGTCTTCGGG
>CAYPUS010000022.1:9362-19917 GCA_964413815.1 uncultured Aquabacterium sp.
TGTCCTCGGTCCCCGGCTGCATGGCCGCCCGCATGTCAGGCCACCCGCACGAAATGCGTGCATCCCTCGATCACGAGCGCAACCAGCCCCATGCCCGTGCCCAGGATCACGGCCCACGGCCAATTGATGAAGCCTGCTTGGCGCTGAGGGGCCGCGCACTGCGGCCCCTCCCCCGCATCCCGTTGCGTCCTGGCGCCCGTGACCGCACAAGCCCGGATCGCCTCCGCGATCTGCCATGCCGCGACGTGATCAACGTCCACCCGGCACTGGTCGTGAAATTCGTGTTCGATGGCGATGCGCACCTTCCCGGTGGCTCGCGTGCTGATGACTGCCCTCATGCAGCCGCCCAGGTCAATGGTTTTGATCATGACGACACCCCCGTACTCACGAGGTCCCCGAAGTCATCCATGACGCCATGCGCGGCATCCATGAACCAGTACCCGCCCGGCTTTGCCTCTTCCATGACATCGACCTTGTAGAGCCCGGCATATTTGCCGCTGAACTGCCGTCGAATATGCGTTCTCAAACCAACGACGCCGATTGCGTCACGGTCATTGTTGTAAACCCGTCGATTCATAGGACCCCCGTCCGTGTGTTGCGACTCCCCCACCCCCTTAGGGGGGCGCCCGGAGGGACGGGGGGAGTCATTGACCCGGGCGCCACAGGGGGAATGTACACACGCGGCGCTTATTCAACAAGCGGCGCGTATACCTTGCGCAACAAGTGCCGCGTAAGTACATTCCCACGTACGTACGAACAATGGACGGGGGTCCCCTTGAAAACGACCGACTTTCTCGACGCCGTAAAGGCGCGCCACGGCTTGCCCAGCGACTACGCCGCAGCCAAGTTCATTGGGCTCACACAGGCCCAAATCAGCCGCTATCGCACCGGCAAAGACTTTCTCAGCGATGCCGTGGCCGTCAAGTTCGCCGGCTGGCTCGACCTCCCGGCCGAGTACGTCCTGGCTTGCGTCCACGCCGAGCGCGCCACCGATGCGG
The DNA here is from genome assembly GCA_964413815.1 of uncultured Aquabacterium sp. GTDB lineage: Bacteria > Pseudomonadota > Gammaproteobacteria > Burkholderiales > Burkholderiaceae_C > Aquabacterium. The sequence continues at coordinate 10,361 of CAYPUS010000022.1, forward strand.
CCGTTGCGCGCGTGTGGGAAAAAATGGCCTCTGCCATGAGAAAAGCCGGCGCGTCCTCCGCAGCCGGCTTACTTCTATGCGCGTCGTCCGCTTTCACCCCGGGCGATGCCCTCGCCTCAGGCCATCATCTGAGCCATTCTCCCACTCTGTACATTATGTCAACTCACTGAAGTTTGCGACAGAGACCACCCGCGCCCAGACCGCTCGCTCAGGAACCCGGCTCCTCCGGCGACTTGATCGGCTCCACCACGCACCCCCGGTCCCGCAGCATCTGAATGAGTCCATCCTTCCCAGGCAAAAGCATGCCCCAAGGGAGATCACCAACGACACCACGGGCTTTGCACAACGCATGGGCAGACCTCCGCAATCGCAATAGACACTGGATGAAGAAATAGCATTTTGGGCCAATGTCCATGTCTGCCACCACCTCACTCGACTTCACCGCCCCCTCCATCGAAGTCGCCCGCGCCCTCATCGGCGCCACCGTGCTCTTCGACGGCGTAGGCGGCCGCATCGTCGAGACCGAGGCCTATGACGCCGACGATCCTGCCTCGCACAGCCACGGCGGCCCCACGCCACGCAACGCATCCATGTTTGGCCCGCCCGGCCACGCTTACGTCTACCGCTCCTATGGCATCCACTGGTGCCTGAACTTCGTCTGCCGCGAGCGCGGCCATGGCGCGGGGGTGCTGATCCGGGCGCTGGAGCCCACGCACGGGCTGGATGTGATGCGCGCCCGCCGCGGCGTGGAGGACGCGCGGCTTCTGTGCTCGGGCCCGGGGCGCGTCGGGCAGGCGCTCGGCATCACCCGTGCGCATGACGGGCTGCCGCTTGACCGACCGCCTTTCGAACTGATGCCGTCCCATCTGCCTTCGGAGGTCGTGGTCGGTGTGCGCATCGGCATCTCCAAGGCGGCCGACATGCCGTGGCGCTTCGGCTTGCTGGGCTCGCGCTTCGTCAGTCGGCGCTTTCCCTAGGTGGCGCCGCGCGCAAGGCGGTGTGTGCGAAGAGATCCCCCACAATCAAAGACTTTCGCGGCCCATGCCAACATCGCCCGCAATCGGGTGCCTGGTGCTGCGCACCACCAAAGAAGAGAGAAACAAAGAAGGAAAGGCTTTCCACCATGCTGTCGCTGTCTTCGCCCTTTCGTCTGAGCCCCCTTCGCCCCCTGCCCTCGCGCGCCGTGGCGGCATTGGGCCTGCTCGGCGCCCTCGCACTGTCCGGCTGCGGTGGAGGCGGCGGCGGCGCCGGTGATCCTGCCTGGATCAATGTGTCGGCACCCGGCACCACGATGCAGGCCAATCGCAATTACCTGGCAACGGGCGCGGCACAGGTCTCGCTCACGTTGCCCGGCGCCGCGTCGGCGGGCAGCGTCATCCGGGTGCGCGGACAGGACGCTGGCGGCTGGCGCATCGTGCAGCAAGCCGGCCACAGCATCGTCCAGGGCAGCAGTTGGACAGCGCGCGGCTTCAGCCAGCCCTGGCAGGGCGCGGCGGCCTCCGATGACGGCCGCAAGGTGGTGGCGGTGGCCAATCCTGGGCAGATCTATACGTCCCCTGACGCCGGCTTGAACTGGACAGCGCGCGACAGCGTGCGCAATTGGTGGCAGGTCGCCTCCTCGTCGGATGGCAGCAAGCTTGTGGCGGTGGCCAACAACGGCCAGATCTACACGTCGCTGGACAGCGGTGCAAGCTGGACGGCGCGCGATGCCTTGCGCGCATGGTCCGGCGTGGCCTCTTCGGCCGACGGCAGCCGTTTGATCGCATCTGTGGCCGGCGCGGGCAACCTCTACACCTCCACCGACTCCGGCGCCACATGGACGGCCCGGGCGGCAGGCACCGCCAACTGGCGCGCTGTGGCTTCCTCGGCTGACGGCCTGACGCTCGCGGCCGTCGTCGAAGGCGGCCAGATCCATGTGTCGACGGACGGTGGCGCAAGCTGGACGGCGCGCGGCGCGATCGGCAACTGGGTCGCCATCGCCGCATCGGCCGATGGCGGCCGGCTCATCGCGGCGGACCGCAGCGGCTCCGTCCAGACCTCCAGCGATGGCGGGGTGACATGGACGACACGCATGACGGGCGGCCAATGGTCTGCCGTGACGTCTTCCAGCGATGGTTTGCGGCTGGCCGCGGCCGATCAGGGTGGAAGCATCTACATCTCGGTCGATGGTGGCCTGAACTGGCGCGCCCAGGAAAGCGCCCGCACCTGGACCGGCCTGGCCTCGGCAGCCGATGGCGGAAGGCTCTATGCGCTCAATGCGGGCCCTGGCGGTGCAGGCGGCATGATCTACGTGCGGGAAAGCAGCTCAGCCGGTGGCACGGGCGGCCTCAGCGGTGGCCAAAATGCCGCCGTCACGATGACGTCGCTGGGCGGTGGCGTCTTCCAGGTCACCAGCTCCGAAGGCACCCTGCTCTGGCACTGACTGACTCCCAAGCTCTTCTCCCCTGCCCTGAACCGCATTCATGCTCACCCCGCAAGACCTCCAGCACATCGCAGCCCGCACCCTGGGCCATTACGACGGCCATGCCGATGCTTTCTGGGAAGGCACGCGCGATCACGATGTCACGCAGAACATCTCGGCGCTGCTGAGCCACATCGGGGGCCAGCCGCCTTTCAAGATCCTGGATTTCGGGTGCGGACCCGGGCGGGATCTTCTGGCCTTGCGACAGATGGGCCATGCGCCCGTTGGCCTGGATGGCTCGGCGCGCTTTGTCGAGATGGCGCGTGCGCACAGTGGCTGTGAGGTCTGGCACCAGGACTTCCTGAAGCTGGATCTGCCAGCCGGGCACTTCGATGGCGTCTTTGCCAATGCCTCGCTCTTTCATGTGCCGGCGCAGGAGTTGCCGCGGGTGCTGCGGCAATTGCATGACACGCTGGGCCCGGGTGGCGTGCTGTTCTTTTCCAACCCGCGTGGCACGGGTGAAGAAGGCTGGTCGGGCGAGCGCTATGGGCTGTATCAGGATCTGGCCGAGTGGCGGCGCGACATGCAGGCCGCGGGCTTCACCGAGCTGAGCCACTACTACCGCCCTGCCGGGCTGCCGCGTGCACAGCAGCCCTGGCTGGCCATGGTCTGGCGCAAGCCCGCTTGAACGCAAGCTCAAGCAAAGAGCTTCTTGGCAATGGTGGCCACATGCCGCCCCTGGTAGGCGGCCATGCCCAGTTCCTGCTCGCTGGGCATGCGCTCGCCCTTGCCACCCGCGATGGTCGAGGCGCCATAAGGGCTGCCCCCCTTGATCTCATCGAGCCCCATTTGCCGCGCCTCGGCATAGGGCAGGCCCACGATGATCATGCCGTGGTGGAGCAGCGTGGGGTGGAAGGTGAGGATGGTGCTTTCCTGGCCGCCATGCTGCGTCGCGCTGGACACGAACACCGAGCCGATCTTGCCCACCAGCGCACCCGAGACCCATAAGCCGCCCGTCTGGTCCAGAAAGTTGCGCATCTGCCCGCTCATGTTGCCAAAGCGCGTGGGTGTGCCGAAGAGGATGGCGTCGTAGTTCGCCAGTTCGGCCGGTTGGGCCACCGGCGCCGGCTGATCGGCCTTGCCACCCGTCTTGGCGAAGACTTCGGCGGGCACCGTTTCAGGCACGCGCTTGACGTCCACGCTGACGCCTTCGACCTCACGGGCGCCCTGGGCAACGGCCCCGGCCATGGCTTCGATGTGGCCGTAGTAGCTGTGATAGAGCACGAGAACTTTTGCCATGGTGAGTGACTCCTGGTGGTGGGATCCGGCTCACTGTAGGGGCCGTGCCCGGCTTTCTGAAAGCCCCCCATGCGTGACCATCAGATGGCCGTGGGTATGGACGGCGGCAAGGCCGACACCACTTCTGAGACAACGAAAAGTTGCCCTTCCCGGCGGCTGACGGGCATCCCGCCCGTGAAGTCGCCGAAGGCCGGCAAGGTCAGCACGCCACCTTGCAGCACGTAGCACGGCAAGCGCAGCTTGTGCAGGCGGTTGCGCAAGCTGACCACCGGGTGCACGTGCCCGACCAGCGCCAAGGTCGTCTCGCTGGCCTGCGCCTGCTTGCGCCGCCAGACTGCCAGCTCCTGCGCATCGTGCGCGCCGATAACCCCGCCCAGGTCCAGCGGGCCAATGTGGGTGTCGAAGCGCAGGTCCGCCGGTGGCGGGCCGGCATGGCGATCGTGGTTGCCCTGCACGATCAGGCAGTGCAACTGCGCGTGCTGATCGCGCCAGCGCTTCAAGGCGGCCAACGTTGCGGGTGCATGGCTTTCGCGCGCATGCAGGAAGTCGCCCAGCACGATGAGGCGCTCGACACCCGTGCGCGCCACCACCTGCGTGAGCCGACTGAGCGTGGCGGTGGTGGTGCCCCGCGGCACGGGCACGCCGTGCGCGCGAAAGACCGCGGCCTTGCCAACGTGCATGTCCGCAAGCAGCAGCGTGCGCTGAGCAGGCCACCAGACGGCCCGCTCGGGCGTCAAATGCAGCGCCACGGGAGGCGACGCCGGCCAGCGCAGCACATGGTCGCCGGTCCCGGACGGCGAGTCGGGTTGCGGGCCGCGTCGAGGATCGCTGGGCACGGGGTTCAAACGGCTGTCAGGCATCGGCAGCCTTGTGCAGTTCGCGCAGCAGGCGGGCCAAGCGGTCCTGCAGCTTTTGCGTACTCAACTGTTCCCTCAGGCGCTCGACCAGCAAGGGAAAGGCCAAAGGGGTGAAGCGAGCGGGCTCGCTCAGCTGCCACTTCGCCTCGGCCAGACGGGTCAGCACCATGCCCAGCCGGTCCAGTTCGAACTCATGGTGCAGCACCTCGCGTTGGGCTTGGCTTAGTAGCAGGTTGGCCGGATCATGCTGGCGGAAGACTTCGAAGAACAGACTGCTGGATGCCTGCAGTTGCCGCATGCTGCGCGCCTCGCCGGGGTAGCCGGTGAACACCAGGCCTGCGATGCGCGCGATCTCGCGAAAGCGCCGCTGCGTCAGTTGGGTGGCATTGAGGCTCGCCAGGGCATCCTCCAACAGGCGGCTTGTGTCCACCAAGGCCTCTCGCCCACTCAGCAGCGCCTCGGCCTCGATGGGCTCATCGCTCATGAGCTCGAAGCCATAGTCATTGAAGGACATGGAGAAGCTGCGCGGCGCGTGGCGCGACAGCCGCCAGGCCCACAGCGAAGCCAGGCTCAGGTGCACCTGCCTGCCCGCAAAGGGGTAGACGAAAAGGTGGTGACCATCCCGGCTGCGGATGCGCTCGATCAGCAGTTCACCTGGGCGCGGCAAGTGCGACCAGCGGTGCTGCACGGCAAGCAAAGGCCAGGCGGCGGCCAGCTCGGGCTGGGCGGCGGCGTCGGGCAGCGCGCCCTCTCCGTTGAGGTCCATGTGGTTCGCGGCATCGGCCATCACGGTCAGCATGGCATCGGCCAGCTTCGATGACATGGGCATCTTGCCCCCGTTCCAGCGGGGCACAGCTGCGCATTGCCGCGTGGCCAGATGCACCTGCGCCGTCATGTCCTTGACGCGCACCAGCTCCAGCAGGCGCCCCGCGAAAAGAAAGGCATCACCCGGTCGCATGCGCGCGATGAAGCTTTCTTCCACCTGGCCCAGCACGGCACCCCGCACGAAGGCCACGGTGATGTGGGCATCGCTGACGATGGTGCCCACCGACATGCGGTGCCGTCTGGCCAGGGCGGGCTTGTCGACGTGGTAGAGGCCGTCCTCGCCCAAAGTGATGCGGTGGTAGTCAGGATAGGCCTGCAAAGCTGAGCCACCGCGGCCGGCAAAGTCCAGCACCCAGTCCCATTCCTCGCGGCTGAGTTGCGCAAAGGCGGCGGTGCGGCGCACTTCGTCGAACAGCGCATCGGCGTCGAACCCGCCGCCCAGGGCCACCGTCACCACGTGCTGGATCAGCACATCGAAGGGCTTGTCAGGCGTGCGCACGGACTCGACCTGCCCTTGCGCCAGCGCCCGCCGGGCGGCCGCGGCTTCGACGATCTCCAGGCTGTGCGTGGGCACCAGCGTCAGCCGCGAAGGCTGGCCCGGTGCGTGCCCGCTGCGGCCGGCCCGCTGCATCAGGCGGGCGATGCCTTTGCACGAGCCGATCTGCAGCACGCGCTCCACAGGCGAGAAATCCACGCCCAGGTCCAGACTGGAGGTGGCCACCACGGCCTTGAGCGTGCCGGCCTTCAGCCCCGCCTCCACCCACTCGCGCACAGCCTTGTCCAGCGAGCCATGGTGCAGCGCGATGAGGCCCGCCCAGTCGGGGCGTGCGCTCAGCAGGGCCTGGTACCAGAGCTCCGCCTGCGAGCGTGTGTTGGTGAAGGCCAGCGTATTGCGGCTGGCCTCGATCTCCGCCACCACGGCCTCGCACATGCTCAGGCCCAGGTGGCCCGCCCACGGAAAGCGCTCGACCTCGCCAGGCAACAAGGTATCGACGGTCAGGGGCTTGTCCATCACGCCGCTGAGGATCACGCCCGATGGATCCGCGCACAGCACGTCGCGGGCATGGGTCAGATCGCCCAGGGTGGCCGACAGGCCCCAGGTCTGCAAGGATGGCTGCCAGGTGCGCAAGCGCGCCAGCGCCAGCTGCACCTGCACGCCGCGCTTGCTGCCCAGCAGTTCGTGCCATTCGTCCACCACCACCATGCGTACCTGACCGAGCCGCTCGCGCGCATCGGCCCTTGTCAACAGCAGGCTCAGGCTTTCGGGGGTGGTCACCAGCACGGTGGGCAGGCGCTTGGCCTGCTGCGTGCGCTCGGCCGAGCTGATGTCGCCGGTGCGGGCGCCCAGCGTCCAGCCGGGCACCATGTCGGCCATCGGTGCGCGCAAGGCGGCTGTGGTGTCGTTGGCCAGGGCCCGCATGGGCGTGAGCCAGAGGATGCGCAAAGGTGGCGCCTGCTGACCAGGCTGCTCGCGCAAGGCCGCCAGCGCCCCCAGCCAGATCGCATAGGTCTTGCCCGATCCCGTGGTGGCGTGCAGCAGGCCACTGTGGCCTTCGGCGATGGCCGCCCAGGTGGCGATCTGAAAGTCGAAGGGCACCCATCCCTGCATGGCCAGCCAGGACGCGGGGCTCAGCGCCGTGTCGGCCTTCATGCCTCGCCATCCCACAAGGATGCTGTGCCCTGCGCCACCGCGCCCGTGTCCGCATGGCCCGGTGCGCGAGCCGGCGGCAGCAAGGCGCGCAGATTGGCCAGGGTGTCGGCCTCTTCGACTGGCTTGTCCCAGCGCAGCCGCAGCATGCGCGGGAAGCGCACCGCGATGCCCGATTTGTGGCGCGGTGATGCCTGGATGCCCTCGAAGCCCAGCTCCACCACCAGCGTGGGCGTGACGGCGCGCACAGGGCCGAACTTCTCGGTGATGGTCTCGCGGATGCGCTGGTCCACCGTCTTCATCTCTTCGTCGCTCAGCCCGGAATAGGCCTTGGCGAACGGCACCAGTTGCCTGCCCTCCCCTTCGCCATCCCACACTGCAAAGGTGAAGTCGGTATAGAGATTGGCGCGCCGTCCGTGGCCACGCTGCGCATAGACCAGCACCGCATCGATGCTCAGCGGATCGATCTTCCACTTCCACCAGACGCCCGACTCCTTGGTGCGCCCGATCCCATATCGGCTGTCGCGGTGCTTGAGCATGAAGCCTTCCACCCCGCGCGCGCGCGATTGCTCACGCATGGCCGCCAACGCCTGCCAGTCCTTTGCCTCGACTTGCTCGGACAGTCGCAAGGGCGCATCGGGGTGCTGCGCGCTCATCTGCGTCAGCATCGCTTTCAGGCGTGCCCGGCGCTCGGCCTGCGGGCAACTGCGCAGGTCCAGCCCCTGCTCGGCCAGCAGGTCGTATGCCATGAACACGGCCGGGCAGTCGGCCAGCAGTTTGCGCCCTACCGTCTTGCGGCCGATGCGTGTCTGCAGCTGGGCAAAGGGCTGCACCTGCTCGTCGCGCCAGATCAGCACCTCCCCATCCAGCACGGTGCCATCGGGCAGAAGATGGCCCATCTGCTGCAACTCGGGGAAGCGCTCGCTGATGAGCTCTTCGCCACGCGACCACAGCCACACCTGCCCTTGCCGGTGCACCAGTTGCGCACGGATGCCATCCCACTTCCATTCCACGATCCAGTCCTGCACGGGCCCCAGCGTGGTGGGCGCCACTTGCAAAGGGTGCGCGAGGAAGAAGGGGTAAGGCTGCCCGAGGTCCGCGGCCTCGGCCTCTTCCCCGCTGGCCAGCAAGGCCTGGAAGGATGAGACGGTGGGCGACCTGGCTTTGTCGGTGTAGCCCATGAAGCGCTGCGCCAGGCGCTGCGCATCGATGCCGTGGGTCTGGGCCAAGGCGCGCAAGACCAGCAGGCGCGCAACGCCGACTCGGAAGCCGCCGCCGATCAGTTTGGTCAAAAGAAAGCGGCCGGGCGTGTCCAGTTCATCCCAATAGCGGCTCAGCGCGGCCTTCAGGTCTTCAGGCGACAGGCCGCGCAGCGGCAGCAGGCGCTCTTCGATCCAGACATGCAGCGGCAAATCACTGAGGTGCCGGGGTTCGGGCAGGATCAGGGCGATGGTCTCGGCCAGATCGCCCACCACCTGATAACTTTCTTCGAACAACCAGGGCTGGATGCCGGCCAGCGTGCAGGCCGTCTCGCGCAGCAGGCTGGTGGGCGCGGCCTGCCTCGGCTTGCCGCCAGCCAGAAAGTAAAGCGCCCAGGCGGCATCGCGTGCCGGCGCTGCGCGGAAGTAATCCGACAGTGCCTGCGTCTTGGCCCGGGTCGAGGTCGTGGCGTCCAGGGCCGCGAAAAGGTTGGAGAAGGCTTTCATGGTGAGCGCACCGATGTCTTCGCGGCGGTCTGCGCATCCATGTCCTGCGCCACCGCACCGAGCGCCTGCTCAGGCGTGTCGCCGGGCGCTTGCAGCTGGTCTTCGGTGGCGGCTTCCAGTGCCTCGTCGCCGAACTCGGTCTGAAAGGCGCCGGCCTGCAGGCCGATCTCCTGCAGATGACGCACCAGCGGCTCGATGTAGCCATGCGTCACGATGACGCGCGAGGCCCCGGTGGCCGAAATCGCCTGGAGCAAACCAGGCCAGTCCGCATGGTCCGACAGCACAAAGCCCTGGTCCAGCGCACGCCGGCGCCGGATGCCGCGCAGCTGCATCCACCCGGAGGCAAAGGCATCGCCGTGTTCGCCAAAGCGCCGCAGCCATGGCGTGGCCTGCGCCGACGGCGGCGCCAGCACCAGGCTGCGCGCGAGCTCGGCCTTGGGCAGGTCCTGCACGCTGTGCGTGGGCGGCAAGGCCACGCCCTCGGCGCGGTATGCCTCGTTGAGCGCGTTCATCGCACCATGCGTGACGATGGGGCCGATGCCGGTGTCCAGCCCGGACAGCACGCGCTGCGCCTTGCCAAAAGCATAGGCGTAGAGCACCGAGGCCCGCCCGGCGGCCGCATTGGCCTGCCACCATGCATTGATCTGCCTGAACACGTCCTGCTGATCCTGCCAGCGGAAGACGGGCAGACCGAAGGTCGACTCGGTGATGAAGGTGTCGCAGCGCACGGGCTCGAAGGGCGGGCAGGTTGCGTCCGGGCCGGTCTTGTAATCACCGGAGGCGACCCAGACCCGGCCGCCATGAGCCAGCCGCACCTGCGC
>CAYPUS010000023.1:0-2657 GCA_964413815.1 uncultured Aquabacterium sp.
CACCACCCGGCCGCCCGCTGCGTTTTCTTCATTGACGGCCAGGGCGTAGAGGTTGACCCAGTCCATCACCTGCAAAGGGTCGGATGAAGGGCCGGCCTGGCTCAGCTTGGCGTACAGGGCCGGCGCCCGGCGCTGCACGCGAAAGCCGCCGGGCAGTTCACCGTCTTGCGTGCACCCCCTTTGCACACAGGCCTGCATGGCCGACCACAGCCGCATCAGGCCGGCATCGATGGCGTCGTCGTCGCGCCAGTGGCGCTCGTTGCGGCGCATCAGTTCCGGTATGCCGATGCCCAGCCGCTGGGTGTGGTCCAGCAGTTCGGCGGCACTGTGGAAGGGCAGGGGCAGCACATCGGCGGTGGGGGCCACGATGGCCTGGCGCGCCGCGTCGTCGATCACCTCCTGGCTGACGACAAAGCCGCCGCCCACGGAGTAGTAGATGGCTTCGAGCAGCACCTGCGCCTGCCCGCCAAAGGCGGTGAAGCGCATGCCGTTGGGGTGGCCGGGCAGGGAGGTGTCGCGGAACAGGAGGTCGGCCTTCGGGTCGAAGGGCAGGGCCTGCGCGCCCATCAGCGTCAAGGCGCCTTGCTGCGCGATGCCGTCCAGCAGCGCGGGGATGTCGTCGACAGGGACGGTATCGGGCTCATGGCCCATCAGACCCAGCAGCACCGCCTTGTCGCTGCCATGGCCGCGCCCGGTGGCACCCAGCGAGCCGAAGAGCTCGACCTGGATGCGGCGCACCGATCCGGCCTCGCCCTGGGCCGCCATCAGGCGGTGGGCGAAGAGGCGCGCTGCGCGCATGGGCCCCACCGTGTGCGAACTCGATGGGCCGATGCCGATCTTGAACAGGTCGAATACGGAGACTGCCATGATGACCTTGGCCGGTGAGCCGGCTTGGGAACATCATGGCGCGGATGCCGCCTGGACCGCAATAAGGGCTTGGCCGCCCCGGCTCAAACGGACAAGGGCGGGTGCGCAGGATTTGGCGAATGACGAAACTTCAGCGCGCGGCCTGGAACAGGGCGGCGCCCGCCACCATGGGGTCGCCTGTCGTCTCGAAGGTCTGGACCCAGATGGGGTAGCTGTGGATGGCCCGATGCTGCCAGGGGTGAAAGTCCCGGCGATAGTAGTCCATCAGCTTGCGCGTGTTGCGGGTGAAGAGCCCGTTGCGGCCATACATCCACCATGCGCCCTTGGCGCACAGCAGCATGCGCTGCCCCCAGTTGAAACCATCGCCCTTGAGCAACTGGTTGGTCAGCCGCATGCTGTCGACCATGACCTTGTAGAGGGCATGCGTCATGGCCACGCAGCGCTTGACGTAACCCACCTTCGCCACCTTGACCATCACGTCGAAGGCCACCGCCTTGTGCTCCATCTCCTCGATGGCATGCCAGGCCCACAGGGCGCGCACATTGGGGTCGGCCGGGGCCATGGCGTCGCGCTTGGCGAACAGCATCTGCGCCATCATCGCCGTGAAGTGCTCGAAGGCCGCGGTCAGCGCCAGGTTGTACTCGGGCGAGAACTTGCGGTTGTAGCTGTCGAACAGGGCCTTGGCGTCGGTCAGGATCTGGTCGACGTCGCAGCCTTGCTTGCGCAGCAGGTCGTTGTAGTGCGTGTGCGCGATGCCGTGCTGCCCTTCCTGGCGGATGAAGTTCTTGACGTCATCGAGCAGCTGGGGATCGGTGATCTGCTGGCGGAAGGCCCGCACGCTGGTGATGAAATAGCGCTCGCCATCGGGAAAGGCGGCCTGCATGCCGTCGAACAGGCGGGTCTGGAAAGGCAGGCCGCCATACCACCAGCGCGGCGTGTTCTCGTCGAGGTGGAAGTCGAGTTTTTCGCGCGGCACGATGGGGTTGGGCGTGTGTTGTTGGCGTGCGCTCATGGCGGTCTCCTGTTACTGCGCCAGCCAGTTTAGGAAGGGCGCGCGTCAACCCGTAGACCTTCTCGCGACAGTGAGGCATCGGTGGCGACATGCCCAGGAATTGGCACGACACGGGATTTGTCGCGCCCCTGGGGTTTGTACGAGGCAGCCTCTGGCGCATGATGGTGCGTTTCCCAATATGAACCCTGTTGGATGGGCCAAGCATGAGCATCGAGAACGCTTCTTCCTCCCTTCGCTTTGACGGCCGTGTGGCCATCGTGACCGGTGCCGGCGGCGGCCTGGGACGCAGCCACGCGCTGCAACTGGCCGCACGTGGCGCCAAGGTGCTGGTCAACGACCTGGGCGCGGCGCGCGATGGCAGCGTCGGCGGTGATGCCGGCGAGACGGCCGCCGACCGCGTCGTGGCCGAGATCCGCGCGGCCGGTGGCCAGGCGCTGGCCAACACCGGCTCCGTCACCGACCCGGTGGCGATGCAGGCCATGATCCAGCAGGCCATGGACGCCTGGGGGCGCGTCGACATCCTGGTCAACAACGCCGGCATCCTGCGAGACAAAAGCTTCTCGAAGATGACGCTGGACGATTTCCGTCTGGTGGTCGACGTGCACCTGATGGGCGCCGTCTACGGCACAAAGGCCGTCTGGGAGATCATGAAGGCCCAGGGATACGGCCGCATCGTCTTCACCACCTCCTCGTCGGGCCTGTATGGCAATTTCGGTCAGGCGAACTACGGCGCGGCCAAGATGGCGCTGGTCGGGCTGATGCAGACCCTGGCCCTGGA
>CAYPUS010000023.1:2667-19401 GCA_964413815.1 uncultured Aquabacterium sp.
GGGCCAGGGTCTGCATCAGGCCGACCAGGGCCCTGGAAGGCGAGAAGTACAACGTGCGCGTGAACTGCCTGGCGCCCACGGCCGCAACCCGCATGACGCAGGACATCATGCCGCCCGAAGTGCTGGCTCTCCTGACGCCTGAAAGCGTGACGCCCGGCCTGCTGCACCTGGTCAGCGAAGATGCGCCCACGCGCGCCATCCTGTGTGCGGGCGCGGGCGTCTTTGCCGCCTCGCATGTCACGTTGACCGAGGGGGTGCTGATCGGGCAGGGGCCCGACGCGCCCGAGCAGGTGGGCCAGCGTTTCGACGAGATCACCGCGCGCAGCCAGGAGTCCGTGCCGGGCAGCGGCACGGCCCAGTCCCACCAGGAAGTGCGCAAGGTGATGGCGGGCCGCTGAAGCCCTCGGCCAGCCCGCCATCGCCTTCGGCCGGCCGAGAAAAGCAGCCCCTAAACCGGCCTTTCCAGGCCTTCTGGAATCGGGTGGCTCAGGACAATGGGCGGACCGCATCCGTGCATGCGGCCGATCGTTTCGGGGTTTGTGTCATGAGTCATCCAATGTCGCGCGCGCGCCGCCTGGCCCAGGTCTGGGTCTGGGCCCTGTTGTGCGCGCTCGGCCTGGTCTTGAGTGCTTGCGGTGGCGGTGGCGCCAGCGCCAACAACACGCCCAGCCACACCACCCCCGACACCGGCGGGGAGGACGACGATGACGAGACGCCGATCGTGCGCGATGCCACGGCGGTGTCCGAAGGCGCGGCCACGCTGGCCGGCGTGGTGGCCATCGGCACACCCGTGCTGGATGCCGAGTTGCGGGTCTATGACGCGCTGGGCGTGTTCCAGGGCACGGCCGACACCAATCCCGTGGATGGCAGCTACAGCCTGCCCCTGACGACCGCCTCGCGCACCTTGCCCCTGTTTGTGCAGGCGGTTGGCACCGACCATGAAGGCTCGCCGGTGGTGCTGCACACGGTGGTGCAGGACCTGAGCACCGGCGGCGCCAGCAATGCCGTCCAGATCAACCCCCTGACCGACGCTGTCGTGGCGATGCTGCTGGGAGGTAACCCGGCCGACTTCTTCGCCAATCCGGCCGCCTACGCCAACTGGCGCCCGCTGGCCGACAGGGTGGGGCTGCGTGTGGCCACCACCTTCCTGCGGACCGTGCTGGGAGCCAACTTCCGCGATGCGGGCTTCGCCGACGGCGCGGCGGCCAATTTCTTCAACGACAGCAGCTTCAGGGCGAACAAGACCGGCATCGATGCCGTGCTCGAATCGGTCCGCATCGCATTCGGGACGGGCGGCGATGGCCATCCCACCCTGTTGCTGAGCAACCGCCTCGCGGCGACCGGCAGCACCGAGGTCACGCTCGACCTGAGCATGCTGACGGCGTCTCTGGCCGCCACCCCTTCGGTGGCCAACGCGAACGCCATCCTGTCGACCATGAAGGCCACCAGTGGCAATGCGGGCATCATGACTTCGGTGGCCGGCTTGAACACCTTGACGGGCACCATCAACGTGGCCATGGCCCGGCACTACGATCTGCTGGCCATGAGCCAGGAGCCGATCTTCCATGCCGACTACAGCTACAACCAAGGCCGTTCGCTGATCGACAGCATCGTCGAACTGGTTGACCATGGTCTGGCCGACCGCCAGTTCAGCGACTTCCAGATCCTGTCCTGTCTGGACGAGGTGGTCTCGGCCGACGGCTGCACGCGCATCGCCGTGGCCGCGCAGATCCGCAAGGCCGACGGCACGGTGTTCGGTGTCTACCGCAACGCGGTGAGCTACTCGGCGCAGGATGGCTGGCGTCTGCGTGGCAATGGGGAGTTCACGCCCTGGGCGATCTACCCCGTGGCCTGGCACACCTGGGATGGCTCGGGCAACCCTTATGGCGCCGCGCCGGATCCCGGTGAGGCGGCCAACGCGGGCACGGGCATCCAGGTGGTGATCCTGGCGCCCGAGTTCATGCTGGGCACGGTTCAGTTGCCCAACAACACCGCGGTGGACTTCCACCACTGCAACACGGCCAACTTCACGCCCATGTGCCTGGAGCTCACCGAGACGGGCGACCTCTTGCGTGACCAGGTGCTGCGCATGGCTTTCGGCAGCATCGACACGACGGCGGGCGCTCTCTATCGCCTGAGAACCGAGACGGTGGGCCACATCGTTGAAAACAAGACCACGGCTCTGAAAGCCAATCTGCCGCAGATCGCCAGCGCCAGTGTCTTCCCGCTGCCCGACGGCATCGCCACGGTCCCCGTCAGCCAGAGCGATGTGGTCAATGGTCTGACGGTCAGTTGGAACGACTGGGCGGCGGCCAACCCGGAACTGAGTGTGGTCGAGGTTTTCACCGTGGGCCGCAGCGTCAACGCCTTCGTCAAGACCAGCAAGACGGTGCAGTCGAGCACCGCACGCCAGGTCACGCTCGACGCCTTGCCGGGGCTGGCGGATGCCTATCACTTCACGCTGTGGATGGTCGCGCAGGACGCGTCCGGGCGGCGCTACATCAGCAAGATCATCACGCAGCCGTGATGGCTGCCTGACTCAGTGGTGCTGCAAGGCGGCGTTGCTGGCGCCGCCGGCCTGGCCCAGCGGCAGCAGACCATGCAGGCGCACGATCGCCTCGCGCGTGGGCGAGGCCACCACATCGGCCAGCGTGAGGCTGTCCAGCGAGGCATAGAAGGCGTCCAGCGCCTGATCGAGCGCCCCCTTGAGCAGGCATGCGCCACGCAGGCTGCATGAGGGCGTGCTGCAATCGATCAGCGCCGGGCTGGTGTGCTCCAGCGTGCGCACCAGGGCGCCCAAGCGGTACTCGGCCAGCGGCCGGGCCAGCGCCAGACCCCCACCTTTGCCGCGCGTCGTGATCAGCCAGCCCTGTTGGGCCATGAAGTGAACGACCTTGATCAGGTGGTTGCGCGAGGCACCGAAGCGCGTGGCGATCTCGCCAACCGTGACAGGCGTGCCCCGGTCCGGGTGGCTGAGGTACATCAGCACACGCAGGCCGAGATCGGTGAATTGAGTCAGTTGCATCGTTACAGCTCCTGCCCCGCCATCAGGGCAGCCTTCCAAGGATAAGCCAGGCTCGGGCCGGCACGCCGCCGGTGCCGAACACTTCCGCATGGACGCGCTCGGCCGGCACCCCTTGGGCGCGCAGACCGTCGATTTGCGCACGCATGAAGGCGACCGGGCCGCAGACGTAGTAGTCGGCATCGGGCAGCACGGCCGATTCGGCCAGCGCCTGGGCATCGATGCGGCCGGCCGAGGCGCGCAGGCTGCCTCGCGTGGCCGGCAGGGCGCCCGTTTCCACGAAGAGGCGGCCTTGCAACTGCGCGGCGTATTCCGCGCAGAGGTTGCCCAGGTGTTCGCCAAACGCCTGCACGCCGGCATCGCGGCAGGCATGCAGGAAGCGGATGGCGCGGGGCGATCCCGTCAGCAGCAGGTGGTCGAGCATGGCCATCATCGGCGTGATGCCGACACCGCCGCTGATCAGCACGACCGGCGTGCCGCGGTCTTCGTGCAGGAAGAAGTCACCCATGGGCGGTGCGAGGTCGATCACATCGCCGGCCTGCACGCGCTCGTGCAGCCACTGCGACACCCAACCTGCCGGCTGCGTGGCGCTGCCCGCCTCGCGCTTGACCGAGATGCGCAGGGCATCCTGCCCCGGCGCGCCCGACAGGCTGTACTGCCGCGGCTGCATCATGCCCAGCTCCGGCACGAACACCCGTACCGAGATGTACTGCCCGGGCCGGTAGCCCGGCAGCGGCCCGCCATCGGCCGGCACGAGATGGAAGGAGGTGATCTCGGCGCTTTCCTGCACGCGGCGCTTGACCTTGAAGCCGCGCCAGCCTGTCCAGCCACCATCTTGCCCCGCCGCCGCGGCATACAGCGTGGCCTCTTGTGCGATCAGCACGTCGGCCAGCTGACCATAGGCCTTGGCCCAGGCGTCCACCAGCTCATCGGTGGCGGCGGCGCCCAGCACTTCGCGGATCGAGGCCAGCAGATGCTTGCCGACGATGGGATAGTGCTCGGGGCGGATGCCCAGGCTCGCATGCTTGTTCGCCACACGCGTGAGCACCGGGGCCAGCACGGAAGGGTCTTCGATGTGTTCGGCGTAGGCGGCCACCGCCATGGCCAGGGCCTGTTGCTGGCTGCCGGCCTGCTGGTGACCCTGGTTGAACACCTGTTTGAGTTCCGGGTTGTTCTGGAACATCCGCGCATAAAAGTGCCGCGTCAGCGTTTCGCCGTGTTCGCGCAGCACGGGCGCGGTGGCATGGACGAGTTGGCGGGTGGCTTGGTCAAGCATGAGCGCTCCTGAGGTGATGAGGGTGTTGATCAAAAAATGTATGCAAAATGCATATTTAAGGGCGAAGGCCTGCGGGCGATGGCCCTGCGCGGCATGCAGCCGGCAGGGGGCGATGCCCGCTCAGCTTTCGAATCGATAGAGGGCGCGCACGAAGTCCGACTGCGTGATGATGCCCACCACGCGCTTGTCGGTATCGATCACCGGGATGTGGTGGTGACCGCCTTCGGTGAAAAGGGGCAGCAGCGCCATGGCGTGGCGGTCGGCGCTGGCCACGCGCACCTGCCGCGTCATGATCTGGCTGACCCGTTGGGGCTCCGCCGATCGGTCGCCGCCTTGCGCGGCCTTGGCTGGTTCGGCCCCGCCAGCGAGTTGCGCCTCGACGCCACTGGCCCGCAGGAAATCCGCCTTCGTCACGATGCCGACCAGTGCGCGTGTGCGGTCGACCACGGGCAGGGCCTTGATGTCGCGTTCGCGCATGGTGCGCCAGGCCTGGTCGATCGGCGTGCTGGCATCGACCGTCACCACGTTGCGCGTCATCACGTCGCGGCAGAGCGTCTCGTTGGCGCGCCGGCGCATGCCTTCCAGCTCGGCCTCGTGCAGCAGGGTTTCCAGGTCATCGCGGCTGACGTCGAGCACCTGGTTGTAGCGCGCCAGCACCTTGTCGAGGTCATCGGAGCGGAAGCGGCTGGCCGCCTCGGGGCTGCTGCTTTGCGCAGGGGGCGCCGGGCGCTGCGCGGCCTGCGCGTGGGGGTAGGCGCGGCCCGTCAGGCCGTTGTAGACCAGGCCCATCAGCACCAGCAGCGCGGAGTTGACCAGTGCCACCTCCACGGCCAGATGCCCGTGGGCGGCATGCATCAGCACGGCCGACAGCGCCATGGCGCCGCCGGGCGGGTGCAGGCAGCGCAGCGCGAACATCACCGCGATGGCCAGGGCGACGGCCAGCGCCGCGGCCGGCACCACTTCGGGCAGCCAGCTGGCGCACAGCACGCCCACCAGGGCCGACACCGTGTTGCCACCGACCACCGACCATGGCTGCGCCAAAGGGCTTGCAGGGGCGGCGAAGACCAGCACGGCACTGGCGCCCAAAGGGGCCAGCAGCCAGGCGCCGACCACCGGCGTGCCCGCCAGCCACTGGCTCACGCCCGCGGCGAACAGGATGCCAAGCAGCGCGCCCACCACGGCGCGCAGACGCTCGCGGCCGTCGACATTCAGTGAGACGGGCCGGAAGGCCAGCAACCAGTTGCGCAGCGCCAGCACGGCGCGGTCTTCCGCGTCGGTGTCCAGGGCGTCTTGGGATGAGGTTTTTGACATGGAGCTGAGACGGGCGCCGCAGCGGGCAAAAACATAGATTCTAAATACATCTTATGCGCGGCGTCCAGTGACCGGGTTCATGCAGGGGGCATGGTCCCACCAGGTCTGCCCACGCCCTTGTCGTCATTCAAGCCCAGGGTTTCCGCGGGCGGCCGCTTTGCATGGCGCCAACAGACCCACCGACCCATCACATGGGGGTTAATCCGACGTCAATTAGATGAATGACGTTGCACGTAAGGTGTAATCCTGAGTGCACCAAAAACGGTCGCGAGGCAGACTGCGGACCTTCTGCGCGCGGGGGTGGCCTCCGCAGCGGACATCCTGTGCCACTGATGACAGACACTGCTTGCGCCCCGCATCGCCGCCATGCACCCCGTGCCGCCGCCTTGAGCGTGGGGGCCGGCCTGGCGCTGCTCTGCTTGCCGGCGCAGGCGCACGTCAAGTGGTTCTCCAAGGTCGTCAACTGCCTGGAGGTGCCGCTGACACCCTGGGCTGTTTTGAGCTCGCCCTTGTTCCTGCTGCTGTACGCCAGCGCGGTGCTCGCCATGGCTGGCGTGTTCTGGGTCGAGCGCCGCGTGTTGCCCGGCTTCGAGCGCATCAATGCCGGGGCAGGGGTGCTCAAGGCCCGTCTGGGCAATGGGGCTGCGCACCTGCTGCGGCTGGGCGTGGCGGTGTACTTCTTGTCGCTGCTGCAGTATGCGAGCGACCAATACATGATCCTGACCCCGGAGTTGTTCAGCCCCGCCATGTGGGTGCCGGTGGTGCAGGTCGGGGTGGCCTTGAGCGTGCTGTGGCGCCGCACAGAGGCCTTGGCGTCGCTGGGCATCGTCTGGCTGTTCGCCTTCGCCATCTACAACTACGGCTGGTACCACATGCTGGACTATCTGTATTTCCTGGGCGTGGCGTTCTTCCTGCTGGCCGATGCGATCTACGGGCGCGAGTTGCACTACCTCGGCTATGCACTGCTGCGCCTGAGCGCCGGTATCAGCCTGCTGTGGGTCAGCGTCGAGAAGTGGATGTACCCCACCTGGACCTACGACATCCTGGCCCATGAACTGCACCACCTCACCATGGGGCTGGACCTGCATTTTTTCGTGATGGCTGCGGGCTTCGTCGAGTTCTGTCTGGCCTTCTTGTTGCTGTTCGGCCGCCTGTCCTCACAGGTCGCGGCCCTGCTGTTTTTGTTCATCATGTCGGCCGCCATCCCTTTGGTGGGCATGCTGGATGCGGTCGGCCACGCGCCGCTGCTGGTCGTGTTGCTGATCTTCTCCAGTCTGCAAAACCGCATCGGCTACCCCACCCGCCAGGCGGGCGGACCACGGGACCACGCCCATGTGCTGTCCTTCGCGATCAGCGTGCCGGGGCTGGTGGGGCTCTACCACTTCGTTCACATGCTGGCCTACCCGACGCAGGCCGATTACGCCTCGCCGCACACCTTGCTGGCAGTCGGTCTGGCGGGGCTGCAGGGGTGGCGGATGCTGAGCACCGTGCCCCGGCTCTTTCCCTTGCGCAAACGGGCCGAAGGGGAACAGGCTGCGGGCCAACCGGTGCACATGCCGCCTCGGGCGCAAGCCGCCGACGGGGACGAAGACTTCGCTTTCCAGGATGGCCCTGCCTGAAAGTCGCTGAAGGCGTTGCAGGCCTCAGCCGGCGCATCAAGCCAGACGCCGACCGCGGCCCTCATGCCGCCGGATGCCACGGCAGACGTGGCGCCGGATGCTGCGGCACAGGTGCCTGCCGTGGATGGCCAGGCTGCAGACCAGCCCGCCGATGACACCATACAGATGCGCGTCGACGACCACCGCGCCGCCGAGCAAGGCGTCCCGTGAGGCGGGCCCGGGATGGGATTGCTCCCACACCAGCTTGCAAGCCAGCGTCGCCAGGGTCAGCAGGGCGGCGCTCGGACAGCGCCGCAGCAGCGCGAAGCAGCCTGCCGCGAACAGGCCGTGCACCACGCCCGACAGGCCCACATACCAATGCACATAAGGATTGCGACAGAGCAGGCCGACGCTGACCGCCACGGCCGCCCCCAGCGTCGTGAACCACCAGTCCGGTGCGCGCTGCTGCTTGCCCAGCAGCGAGGCGATCAGCGCCAGGGCCACGCAATTGAGCATCAGGTGCGCGCCGCTCATGTGCACGATGTGTGCCGTCAGCAGGCGCCAGAGCTGCCCCGCCATCACAGCCTCACGGTCGTAGCGCAGCCAGGCCTGCGCCGGCTCGCCCAAGGCCTGGGCAACCAGGGACAGGCTCAGCAGCAAGGTCGCCATGCCGGTCAGACCGTGTGCGCCGCTGGGTTCGGAAAGCGGGTTGCGTGTGCGTCGAAACATGAAGCGCTGGGTCTCCTTGGCTGTTTCAAGTCGATCACTGTGTTGCCCCGCCCCCTCAGGCAAGGGGTACAGGACACCAACCGTTGTCCTCCATCCACGTTGGTGGCTGGGGCCCCCTAGGCGTAGGGAGGGCTTTGGCATTGTGGCATCGCTAGTCTGCCAACCCAGTACAAGTATGGGATGAACAAGCATGGCGACCACTCCTAAGCGGCCAAAAGTCACGCCAGTCACGACGGCAGCCGCGAATGTCTCGGCAGGCAAGACCGCCGTGAATATCAAGGACCTGGAAGTCATCGCGGTTCCACCCATCATCCCGGCGGTGGTTTCTTCGCAGACCAGCCTTTTTGACAAGGCCAAGCCCGGCAAGCCGGTCGTGCGGCCGGGCGACCTGCTCGCACTGCGGGTCGAGCTGGTCAACATGAAGGTCACGCCGGGCAAGTCCGGCAAGCCGCCCGAGATGGCGCATGGCGGTTCGGGCGACGCCTTCATCGTCCTGCATTACCCGCCCCAGTCCATCGCCGAGCAGGTCTTCTTCGAGACCGCGCCCGCCGGCATGAACACCCCCGACCTGCCCCCGGGCGCCAAAGACAAAACAGCCGGGGCCAACGACACCGGCGTGGCGCCCCCGCCCATCCGGGCGCGGATCGCGGGCGAGTCCCGCGTGGTGTTCGAGGTGCCATCCGGCTTCAAGGCGCCCTACAACCTGGCCGGCGTGCTGGACGCCTGCGAGGCGCTGTCGTTGCGGGTGCCGGCCAATGCCGCCGCGCGCGCATCGACCCTCAATGTGGTCGAGGGCCTGGGCAGCCTCGCGGTCAAGGACTTCGCCAAGCTCTCGTCCGCCCAGAAGGTGCAACTGGGCAACCTGGCCCTGCGCACCATGCAACTGGCCGTGCGCGAGGGCGCCGCCTCATCGGCCCTGGCCTCGCGCGTGTCGCAGAACGCCGCCGTGGCGGGGCCGGTGGTGGTGGCCAATCCCGGCAAGGTGGTGACCCGCCCGGCCAAGCCCGCCTTGCCCTCGGCCAGGCAGACCGCCATCGAGATGCCCTGGCGCCTGATCCTGGCGCCCCACGCTGGCGAGCGCTTCCGCCATGCCGCGCAGCCCGTCACCTCGCCCGTCACCCAGCGCACAGAACTGTGGCACTCGCGTCTGATCGTCGCACCCGACGCCAAGGGGCGAACCGTCGAGCCGCCGCGCCCGGATCCACGCCGGACCCTGCGTGCCGTCTGGGCCTTGACGGGGGAGAACTCCGATGCCGCCAAGCCCATGAGCGGCGAGTTCCCCACGGCGGCCGACCTGCCGACCACGAGCCAGCTGACCACGCCTTTCCTGGCCACGCTGGACGACTTCGACCGCTACCAGATCACGCACCTGTCGTCCAACTTCTCGGTGAGCAACTACCAGCCCGAGCCCCTGGACGCCAACCTGATGATGCTGTCATCGCTGGGCGGCTGGCTGGATGCGCGGGGTGCCTGGGATCCGCCTGGCCTGTCGGTGGAAGAGTGGGTGCACCGCGGCACCATGGGGCGCGACCACTACGTGCGCGTCGTCTACAAGGGCTTCCTGTATCCTTTCGGGCACCGCGTCGCCCTGGTCAAGGTCAGCGAGCGCAAGTTCCACAACGGCCGCAACAACACCCAGGCCAAGCCGGGCAACCCCGCCTACCTGCGCCAGCGCATGTTCATCGTCGTGCGCGAGCGCGAGCGCACCTACGTCGATCCCACCCTGGTCAGCACCGACGGCAAGCGCTCTTTCCAGCGCCAGTTCCCCTTCAACAATGTGCGCATCCTGACGGCGGTCACGCCCAACCTGGATCAGCCCACGACGGCGGCCGCCAAGTTCACCACCGCCAACGGCCTGGGGAAGAGCATGTTCTGGCCCTGCGTGAACGGTCAGCCCTTTGCCTTCCGTTGCGTGGGCACAGACATCGACGGCCGCAAGATCCAGTTCGAGCTGCCGCTGATCTTCATGGACAACAGCAAGGCCAGCCCGCGCAAGAAGTCCGGCAACAAGCTGGTGCCCGATTTCCCCGCCGCCGAAACGAACGCCGAGACGGCCACCAAGGAATGGCTGGCGCGCTCTGACAGCGGCAAGCCGCGCCGCACGGCTGATCTCAAGCGCCAGCGCGTGGCCCTGGCGCCCAGCGTGAAGTCGGGCGACACGGCCGGCGAGATCGAGACCATGGAGTTCGGTGGCGAATGGCAGGCCAAGAGCAATGGCCTGCGCACCTACTCCCAGAACTTGCAGCGCCCGGTCTTCTATCCCAGCGTGCGCGAAGCGCGCGTGCGCATCGCCGCCATGGCGCAGCTCACCGGTGCCAATGCCGGCAACCGCGTCAAGTGGAGCGCCGCCTACCTCGAACACGGCTTTGATGCGCCGGGCACGGCCGCCAACCAGCTCAAGAACAAGGGCCAGGTCTTTGCCGAGATCGTCGAAGAAAGCGGCATGGGCAAGCTCGACTTCTCGAGCCAGGGGGACCGCTCGGGCGGCTTCGTCATGCCCAACCTCAAGCCCAGCGGCCTGTCGCGCCTGCTGGGTCCGGTCAGCGGCCCGCTCGACAAGGTCACCTCGGGTGCGCCGGTGGGCGGCACCGACATGTTCCCCACCTCGCTGAGCGACCTGCCGCTGCCGCTGCTGTTCGGCTGCATCCCCTTGGGCGAGATCCTCAAGGCCATGGCCGGCGGCGGCGACAAGATGCCGAAGTTTGCGTCGGAAGCCAGCGACAAGCTCGAGGCCTTCTTCAATGCGCTCAGCCGCGCCCACGGCTTCATCCAGCAGATCGGCTCGCAAAGCGGCTCGCTGGCGCAAGCGGCCGTGGACGTGGCCAAGGGCATGGTGCAGGACCTGCTGGACCAGGCGCTGACCCTGGCCGCCGCACAGGCCGCACCCATCAAGCAGGCTCTGAACGAGGTCAAGGCCGCACTCGATGCCGTGCGCCAGAAGTTCGACAGCTTCGTCGCGCAGCAAGGCGATGGCAGCCTGCCTTCGATCGAGCAGGTGGCCGCCGCGCTGCAAGGCGCCAACGCCACGCAGCTGAACCAGACCATTGACCAGG
The DNA here is from genome assembly GCA_964413815.1 of uncultured Aquabacterium sp. GTDB lineage: Bacteria > Pseudomonadota > Gammaproteobacteria > Burkholderiales > Burkholderiaceae_C > Aquabacterium. Next base: position 13,657 of record CAYPUS010000023.1, read on the forward strand.
CCATCGCCAAGCTGGAGGCGCTGCGCACCCAGGTGCAGGGCGCCACGCTGCCCGCAGGCTTCAAGCAAAGCGTGCTGTCGGCTGTCACGCAGGCCAAGGGCTTCCTGCAGGACTTCAAGGCGATCGTGCAGATCGTTGCCGCCGCCAAGGCCCTCTTCGACACCATCAAGGCCGTGGTCGAAGACCCGGAGGTCTTCACCAAGCCGGCAGAGCTCGGTCCCAAGCTGACCGCCATCAAGAACGCCATCGCGCCGCTGCGCAATGGCCTGGCGGATTTCCGCCTGCTCGACGGCGCGCCCAAGAAGACCATCCTGGCTGCGCTCGATGGCGTCACCGAGGTGCTCGACGTCGCCGAGGACCTCACGCAGATCCTCGAGAACCTGCTGGGCGACGAGCTGGTCGTGCGCTTCGACTGGAAGCCCGAGATCGACAACTTCGCACTGCCCGGCGCCAACAAGGTGACCGAGCCCATCTTCCGCGCCAACGACAAGCATGGCTTCGTCGTCGCCGTGGAGGCGAAGATGAAGAAAAGCGGCGGCGCGCCCAAAGTCGGCGTCGTCTGCAGCCTCAAGCACTTCGACCTGGTGCTCATCAACCCGGCGGCCTTCCTCGAACTCAACTTCGAGAAGATCGAGTTCTCGGTCGATTCCAAGGCCAAGATGAACGTCGACGTCCTGCTGTCGGACATCAAGTTCCTGGGCCCCCTTTCCTTTGTCGAGGTGCTCAAGGACCTGATCCCTCTGGACGGCTTTTCCGATCCGCCCTACCTGGACATCTCCCCCTCGGGCATCGACGCGGGTTTCAACATCGCGCTGCCCGGCATCGCGGTGGGCATGTTCTCCCTGACCAACCTCAGCCTGGGCGCGGGCTTCACGGTGCCCTTCATCGGTCAGCCGCTGTCGGTGCGCTTCAACTTCTGCACCCGCGAGCAGCCCTTCAACCTCACGGTCTCGCTGTTCGGCGGCGGCGGCTTCTTCGGGGTCACCATCGATCCGCACGGCGTGCAGATCCTCGAGGCCGCCTTCGAATTCGGCGCCAGCATCTCGATCGACCTGGGTGTGGCCTCGGGCGGCGTGTCGGTCATGGCCGGCGTCTACTTCCGCATGGAGCAGGACGCCGCTTCGCTGACCGGCTACTTCCGCCTGGCGGGGCATGTCAGCGTGCTGGGCATCATCACCGCCTCGCTGGAGCTCTACCTCGAGCTGCGCTACGAGTTCGAGACGGGCAAGTGCGTGGGCAAGGCCCAGTTGACCATCGAGGTCTCGGTGTTCTGCTTCTCGGCCAGTGTCACGGTCAAGTGCGAGCGCAAGTTCTCCGGCTCCAATGGCGACCCCACCTTCCGTCAGCTCATGGGCCTGGACCCCGAGCTGTCGCTGGTGGACGAGCTCAACCAGATCAACGCCGACACCGACTACGCCTGGCGCGAGTACGTCGAAGCCTTTGCCTGAGCGCAAGGGCCGACGTCCAAGCCAACGCGACCGATGAATTGAACCGAGCCGGGAATCAACATGGCCAAGCAAAAAATCGTATGGACCGCCCTGCCCAATGGGCGCGTGGAGGAAGGCCCCCAGGCGGGGCAACTGCGCGTGTCGGTGGTGGTCTCCCCCCGCCTGACGCCTCAGACGGCGGCCGAGCAGCGCCTGAACGCGCCGGCCTACCAGGACTTCCACAACTGGCCCAAGACGCTGCAGGCGGCCCGCTTCTTCCTGCGCGTGGGCGCGGCCAGCGTGCCGCTGGAGCCGCTCGGCAAGCCCGATGAAGGCCTGTGGGACGAACTCTTTCCGCCCAGCACCTTCGTGGCCGGCTTCGTGTTCAAGGACATGAGCCGGGTGAACCTGCGCTCTTTTCCTGTGCGCAATGTGGTGACCTTCCTGCGCCGCCACTACGGCACCCTGGCCGCGCAGGCCGCCAGCACCCATCCCACGCTGCTGCCCTGGAAGGGCGCACACGGCAGCCTCAAGGACATGCTGACGGACCTGGGCACGCGCACGCAGACCATCCACTTCGGCGACCGCTCGGTGGAGCTGCCCATGCCCGGTTTCGACCGCTTCCTGGGCGATGAGCGCGAGAAGAACGAGCGCCTGTTCGACAGCCTGGTCTTCGGCCCGGAAGGCCGCTACCGGGCGCCTGTTGTCGGCATCGACGGCCAGCCGCAGATGAGCAAACAGTTTCCCATCCGCGTGCTGCCGCCCGATTGGCAGGATCCGGCCCAGAACGGCCCCGATGCCACGGTGATGAGCCAGTTCCGCTCGGCCGACGAATACACCTTCTACCAGGCCAACCGCTTCTACAGCCGCCGCCCGCCCAGCGACGCGCAACTGCGCATGCGCCGGCCCAACTTCCAGAACGTGCCCGATGCACCGAAGGAAGAAGAGTTCGACTTCCACCGCATCATCGCCTCCCTGGCCGACTACCCGGAGGTGCTGCGCGCGCTGGGTCTGGTCATCGACCTGGTGCTGCCCAAGACCAATTCCATCACCACGGCCCTCGCCAACAATGCGCTGGCAGATGGCACGCTGGGCGTGGACGTGGTCTGGACCAACGGCCACAACGGCGACGAGGACGCCTACCCGCAGACCGCCTGGCGTGTCACCCCCGGCCGCTTCGTCACACGGGCACGCACGACGGACCACAGCAACGGTCTGCTGCAGCTGCAAGGCGCCCATGACCGCGCCCTGGTGGGCGAGCAGGCGGGCGCCAACAAGCCCCTGCGCAGCGATTTCGACGTCTACCAGCTCGACCCGGATGGCGCGGCCATCAAGACGACGAACTTCCTGATCACCGCGCAGAACCTGGTCGGCAAGAGCCTCAAGCCGGGCAGCCATGGCGACGTCACCTACACCACGGGCGATCGCCAGCCCGTCGCGGCGCTGCGCAGCGGCGGCCTGGGCGTGTCGCGCCACGGCCGCGCCGCCGAGGTGGCGATGACGGCCGCTTCCGCCGCCCTCAAGAACGCGGCGCTCGAAGGCCCCGCGGCGCAGTCGCGCAACGTCGTGCTCTTCATCGAGGACGTCATCCGGGGCTACCGCGTCGATGTGCAGAACCAGGACAAGTGGTTCTCGCTGTGTCAGCGCGAGGGCGACTACCAGCTGATCCAGTCGGGCAAGACCCTGGACGTCCAGCCCGACGAAGGCTATGTCAAGGGCGCCTCCACCAGCAGCGAAGGTGAGGACGACGACCACTACCTGCACGAAAGCATGTTCCGCTGGACCGGCTGGAGCCTGGTGGCCGAACGGCCGGGCCGCACCATCCGCGCCACGTCGTCCAGCGATGGCGGCCTGCAGGGCGAATCGGTCGAGAAGGTCGAGGACGTGGCCACCCAGGGCAACGGCCTGGCCGTCAAGTTCCGTGCGCGCAAGGGCACGCTGCCGCGTCTGCGCTTCGGCCAGGACTACCGCTTCCGCGCCCGCACGGTCGACCTGGCCGGCAACAGCCTGAAGCTCGACGACAAGGACATCGGCCCGCTGGAGCAGGCCAGCGAGCCCGTCACCTACCTGCGCATGGAGCCGGTCGATCCGCCCGCCATCATGCAGCGCCACCGCCACAGCGAAGGCGAGTCGCTGGAGCGCATGGTCATCCGCTCGAACTTCGACAAAGATCCGGCCGCCTACCTCGAGACGACCGACTTCAAGAAGGCCATCGAAGATCCGCGCTCGGCCGATTTCGAGTATGTGCCGGTCAACGAGCGCCACGTGGTGCCGCCGAAGTCCTCGCAGCAGCAGTGTGAGCTGCATGCGCTCTTCGACGCCTTGACCGCGCCCGGCACGCCGGACGCCATCAAGAAGGCCTACGAGGTGTCCGCCCGCGAAGCCGGCACCTTGTTCGACCCGCTGCCCGGCGCCAGCATCGAGCTGATCACACCCACCGTCAGCCAGGGCGTGGCCCAGACCAGCACGGTGCCGCCCGCGCTGCCTTCGCCCGAACATCCCACCGGCGAGCGCCTGGTCGGCGGGCAGTACATCATCCACCGCGAAGCGCAGGTGCAAACGCCTTACCTGCCCGATGGGGCGGCCGGCGGCTTCGCGCTGCGCGAACAGGCGCGTGGTGATTTCAGCCGCATCGGCATCACCCAGCCCATGGTGCTGGGCCCCGATGCGGTCGTGGTGCGCGCACCCAATGAAGAGCTGGTGCTGATGGTCCGCAACGGCAAGGGCTGGCCGGACACACAAGGTTTGCGCATCGAACTGGTCGAGCGCGCCCACAGCCTGGACGACGGCCCTTGCGAAGAGACCTTCCCCGACGACGGGCGGCCCAAGTGGGATGGCGACAAGCGCGTGCTGAGGCTCTTCGTGCGCAAGGGCCACATCGTGCGCCTGCGCTACGCCAGCTTCATCGATCCGCGGTTCATCAAGCAGTTCGGTCTGCCGCGCTGGACGAACTCGTCCGGTGAGCGCCAGTTTGTCGAGACCATGGCGATGATGGGCGCCCACTGGATGCTCACCCCTTACCGCTCGCTGGTGCTGGTGCATGCCACGCAGCAGCCGGTGTGCACGCCCCGCTTGCAGAAGGTGAGCTACAACCGCGCGGAAGGCGAAACCTTCGCCGATCTGGATGCTTCGGTTCAGCTGCACGGGGCCTCCACCGGCAAGTTCGAAGTCGTGGCCGAATGGTCGGAGTGGGTGGACGACATCAACCAGCCGGAACCCAAGCTGATCCAGTGCACGGCCCGGCTGTCGGAAATCCCGCTGCCCGAGAACGCCATCAACCAGTTCATGCTGGCCGCCATGGCCGATGCGCACAAGCCGCCCATCGGCAATGCCTTCGGCAACAGCAACAACCAGCGCCTCAAGGGAAACCGCCACGAGTTCGGCGACACCAAGTTCCGCCTTGTGCGCTACAAGCTCGAAGCCACCACGCGCTTTCGCGAATACCTGCCGCCAGCCCTGTACGAGCAAAAGGAGCTGACCATCCGTACCGGTCCGGCCGCGCTGGAGTCCATGGCCAAGGTGGGGGCCGACAACGATCCGGGCGCACCGGTGCTGTTCAGTGTGGCGGGCGCCAGCCCCAATGGCACCGCCGTGCGCAGCACCGCCGTGCCCGACGTGCCGCGCATCGTCTACGTGGTGCCGACCTTCCGCTGGCAGCAGAACATCGATCCCAATGCCGCCCAGCAGACCAGCACCCGCCATGGCAACGGCCTGCGGATCTACCTGGAGCGACCCTGGTTCAGCTCGGGCGATGGCGAGCTGCTGGGCGTGGTGCTGCTGTCCGAAGGCGGTCGCTTCACCGACATCCCGGAGGCCATGCTGCCGTATGTCACGCAGTGGGGCCTGGACCCGCTGTTCGATGCGGACCTGCCCAAGTCACTGGCCAAGGCCTCCGACTTCACGCTGCGCGTCAGCAGCGAGACCGTCAAGCTGCAGGAAACCGGCGTGCCGGTGCAGGTCGTCGGCCACCGCGTGCAGTGGGATGCGGAGCGCCAGCTCTGGTATGCCGACATCGAACTGGACGCTGGCACGGCCTACATGCCCTTCGTGCGTCTGGCAGTGGTGCGCTACCAGCCCCATTCGATCAAGGACACGCTCAAGATCTCGCGCGTGGCCATGGCCGATTTCTCGCAGGTGCTGCCGCGCCGCCGTGCGGTGCTCACCCGCACGAACAACAACATGGCGGTGAAGGTGACGCTGCACGGCCCCGTGCCGGACCACGGCCCGATGCAGTTCAGCAATGACTCGGCGCACCTCAACATCTCCTTCGTGCCGCCACCGGGCTCGGTGCTGGAGTCGGGCCGCAACAAGGTCGAGC
>CAYPUS010000024.1:0-18808 GCA_964413815.1 uncultured Aquabacterium sp.
AGATCGAAGGCCAGTCGGACTACCCTGTCTACACGCGCAAGGTCCACACCGACGCGGCCTACATCGCCTGCGCCCGCAGGCTGCTGGCCAGACCGGCCGAGGTCTTTCCCCAGTTCGCCACCCACAACGCCTGCACCCTGGCCGCCATCCACCACCTGGCCGGCCCCGGCTTCCACATTGGCCAATACGAGTTCCAGTGCCTGCATGGCATGGGCGAGCCGCTGTATGACGAGGTCATCGGCCCGGCCGAACAAGGTGGCCTGGCCCGGCCCTGCCGCATCTACGCCCCGGTCGGCAGCCACGACACCCTGCTGGCCTACCTCGTGCGGCGCCTGCTGGAAAACGGCGCCAACAGCTCCTTCGTGCACCGGGTGGGCGACGCGCGCATCCCGCTCGACTCGCTCGTGGCCGACGCTGCCACCACCATCCGCGAAGAGACGCTGGGCACGCCCCATCCCGCCATCCCGCTGCCCGGCCGGCTTTACGGCGATGCCCGCGCCAATGCCCCCGGCTTCGATCTGAACGACGAGGCCACCCTTGCCGCGCTGCACCGGTCGCTGATGCACCATGGCGCGCAAGCGGTGCACGCCGGCCCCCTCATCGCCTCGTCAGCCGATCCCGCAGCCCGTCCTGCAGCCGGTGCTTCGGCCGCTCCCACCGGCGCCCCACTGCACGAAGACGGACACCCGCGCGAGCCGGTGCGCAACCCAGGCGAGCGCCGCGACACGGTGGGCAGCATCCGCTGGACCAGCGAGGCCGAGCTGGCTGCGGCTGCCGAACTCGGGGCACGCCACGCCCGCATCTGGCGCCAGACGCCGGTGGCCACGCGCGCCGCTCTGCTCGAAGCCGCGGCAGACAAGCTCCACGCCCACCACGCCGAGCTGATGAACCTGCTCGTGCGCGAAGCGGGCAAGACCTTGCCCAATGCCGTCGGGGAACTCCGCGAGGCCATCGACTTCCTGCGCTACTACGCCGCCCAGGCCCGACTGGACCTGCGCGATGGCGGCCATGAGCCCCTGGGCGTGCTGGTCTGCATCAGCCCCTGGAACTTCCCCCTGGCGATCTTCATCGGGCAGATCGCCGCCGCCCTGGCGGCGGGCAACACCGTGCTGGCCAAACCGGCCGAGCAGACCAGCCTCATCGCCGCGCGTGCCACCACCTTGATGCACGAGGCCGGCATCCCGCGCGAAGCCCTGCAACTGCTGCCCGGCCCCGGTGAGACCGTGGGCGCCGCGCTGGTGGCGCGACCGGAAGTCGCGGGCGTGTTGTTCACCGGCTCCACCCAGGTGGCGCGCCAACTGCAAGCCAGCCTGGCCGGCCGGGTTCACGCGCGCGGCACGCCGCTGACACTGATCGCAGAGACCGGCGGCCAGAACGCGATGATCGTCGACTCGTCGGCCCTGCCCGAACAGGTCGTCGGCGACGTGATGGCATCGGCCTTCGACAGTGCCGGTCAGCGCTGCTCGGCCCTGCGCGTGTTGTGTCTGCAAGAGGACATCGCCGACACGGTGCTGACCATGCTCAAGGGTGCGATGAACGAATGGTGCCTGGGGCCCACCGACCGCCTGCGCACCGACATCGGGCCGCTGATCGACGAGGACGCGCGGCAGGCCATCGCACGCCACATCGACGCCATGCGCGCCAACGGCCGCCCCGTCTTCCAACCAGCGGCCGCCGTGGCCGCCGTTCAGGAACACGGCAGCGGCTGCTTCATCCCACCCACCCTGATCGAGCTGGAGAGCCTGCAGGCGCTCACGCACGAGGTCTTCGGGCCGGTGCTCCATGTGCTGCGCTTTCGCCGCGAAAGGCTGGGCGCATTGATCGATGACATCCATGCCACCGGCTACGGCCTGACGATGGGCCTGCACAGCCGCGTGGACGAAACGATCGCGCTCGTCACGCAGAAGGCAAGGGTGGGCAACCTCTATGTCAACCGCAACATGATCGGCGCGGTGGTGGGTGTGCAGCCCTTCGGTGGCGAAGGCCTGTCCGGCACGGGGCCCAAGGCCGGCGGCCCGCTTTACCTGCACCGCCTTGTCCATCCGGACGCGCAGCACTTCAGCCAAGCCCCGACGCTGCAAGCCATGGCCAAAAGGACTGCCCATGCCGGCCTGCCTGCCCTGGACACACTTCGCCATTGGTTGGCGCAACAACCCGGCCTGGCCCACGCGGCCGCGCTGCGGCAGCATTGCGAATGGCTGATGGACCACAGCCCGGCCGGCTACCGCACGAGGCTGAACGGGCCCACCGGTGAAGAGAACACCTACAGCCTGCGCCCGAGAGGGCCGGTGCTCTGCCTGGCCCGCCAGCAAGGCGAGTTGATTTACCAACTCGCGACGGTGCTGGCCGTCGGCAGCCGCGCCATCTGGCCGGCCCCTGCAGGCCTGCACGTCTTGCTGAAACAGTTGCCTGCCGAGGTGCAGGCTTGCGTCGACGTGATCGGCGCGCCACAGGCGCACGCCGACCTGTCCTGGCAGGCCGTGCTCATGCATGGTGAGCCGAGCGAAGTGTGCGACATGGCCAGACGCCTGGCCGACCGTCCGGGCGAGATCGTGCCCTTGCTGGCGCTGCCGCGGGGGTGGTTGCAGCCGGGTGCGTTTTCTTTGGCGATGCTGCTGAAGGAGCGCAGCGTGTCGGTCAACACGGCCGCCGCCGGTGGCAATGCCAGCCTGATGACCCTGGATTGAAGCCTTCCCGCCTGGGCTGGCTTCGTCGCTCAAATCAATGCAGACCGAGGCGCGATGCGCTCCACCAACCGCTGGTGTCCGCGCCCACGGTCGCCGTTTCGCCGCCCTTGCCTGCGGCGCCGGCCCTGCCCGACGATGGCTGCAGGCGCATCGCCCGTGGCTTGTCCATCAGCCACGCCACATCGATGCGGGCGCCGTTGCGGGCATCGATCGCCTTGACGATCTTGCCCATCTTGAAGACGCGCTCGGTGCCGGTGGTGGCACACCAGGCGGTCATGCGGCGGGTGCCCGGGTTGATCCGAAGCACCCGGATCAAGGTGAACTGCATGATGCCGTCGTCGTCCACGTAGACGATGTCCCAGTGCGAGGACACCGGCCGGTTGCCCGGTTGCTCGCGCACGGGCCAGAAGACGGCCCACGCCATGCCGATGAAGCCGATCACGACGCTGATCAGCGCGATGGTGTCCGAGTTCATTGCCATGATCCCCTCCTTCGGTTCAAGGGCCCATCCTAGGTACTTGGCCAGCGTGCGGAAACCCGCTTAAGGGGGTGCGCGCGACACGAACTGGCGCACCTCGTCCAATGTCGCCTGCGCCGCCGCCAGCCACCGGGGCTCGTCCTCGCGGGCCCGCGCCACGGCGCGCTCGGCGGCGCGCAAAGCCTCGGCCGGCTCGCCCAGCTTCAACCTGGCCATGGCCAGATTGTTCCAGGCCGCCGCACTGTCGTGCCGGCGCGCCACGCTGTCATAGGCAAGCGCCGCGCCTGCCATGTCGCCCTGGTTGTACAGGGTGTTGCCCAGCCCAAGTCCCAGCGCGGGGTTGTCGGGCCAGCGCTGCAGCGCGGCCCGGTAGGCCTGCGCACTGGCCGGGGGCGCACCAAGCCGCTCGAAGGCGGCGGCGGCCTCGGCCACATCATGTTCGGTGGCGGTGAGCGGCAACTGGCCTGGCGGCACGGTCACGAACGCCCATTTGCCCGATCGCGACCAGGTGTGCTCGAACGTGGACAGAGGCATGCGCATGCGCTCGGTCGTGCCCGAGCGCATCAGCACCTCGCGGCTGTCCAGATCGTGGCCGATGACCACGGCGTAATGCCACAGCGGCTTGATCGCCAGTCCCAGATTGAGCAGCACCACCGCGGGCCGCCCCGCAGCCACCTCCCGCAGCAGGGCGCCCATCTCCGGCGGCAGGCGAACCCCAAGCAGGCCATGCCTGCGCGAGGCAGCCAGCATCTCGATCTGCAGGCTGCCCTCGCGGGCGGGAATGAAGACCTCGTGGGCCAAGACCTCAGGCGTGACCGTCACCCCTGCCGCCCCCAGCACCGTGGCCAGGGCGGCGGGCCCGCATTGCAAAGCGGTCTGCGGGAAAAACGGGGTGCCAGACAATTCCACCTGCCGAGGCAGATCGGCAGGCGCCTGGGCCAGCAAGGCCTCGGTCTGCGGGGCGCGCAGCATGGCGCAGCCTGGCAAGAAGACCAGAGCCGCCGCCAAGGCCAGCGCGCCCGCTGGCGGGCGCCGCATCAGCGCGCCGACCGGGTGAAGGGGAAGACTTTGGTCAGACCCAGGATGTCGGTGATCAGCAGCAGCACGAAAATGAAGACGATCACACCCAGTACATCGGATGCGCCGGCCGGTGCCTGGTCGATTTGATCGGCCAGAGCCAGCACTTCCTGATCGGACAGCGCGTTGACGCGGGCGCGGGCAGCCTCCATGTCCACCCCGCGATCGGTCAGGCTCTGCGCCACATCGGCGCGGTCGAGCGTGGCCAGCACGTGCGCGCGGCGCTCGGCCACCCGGGCCACGGAGGCCTCGGCCACGACCGCATCGGTGGTGATGATTCCGGCTTGCGCAACCTGAAGACCCGCGGAGTGGCTCAGAGCAATGGCGACGGCCCAGGCGGTGAGTTTCTTGGTCAGAGTCATGGGAAATCCTGCTGCAAAAAAAGATGATGGGTGGCAAAGCCGTGTGGGGCACAAGGATAGCTGTGCTGCGGCACTGCCTGCGACAAGGCGTTACAGCATTCGGCGTGCCTGCCCCCGCGTTTCAGGGCGCCGTCGGCCCCGCTTCGCACTCGATGGCAACGGCCGTTGCCTCCCCACCTCCAATGCACAGCGAAGCGACGCCCTTGCTCAGGCCCCTGGCGCGCAGCGCGTGCAGCAGCGTCACGATGATGCGTGCGCCGGTGGCCCCAATCGGATGCCCCAAGGCGCAGGCGCCACCCTGCACATTGATCTGATCATGGGACAGATCCAGTTCGCGCATCGCGTGCAGGGCGACCACGGCGAAGGCCTCGTTGACCTCGTACAGGTCCACTTCTTGCGCCAGCCACCCGGCCTTTTGCAGCACCTGCCTGATGGCAGGCACCGGCGCCGTGGCGAACAGGGCCGGATCGGCCGCATGGCTGGCATGGGCCACGATGCGGCCCAGCACCCGCCAACCTTTTTGCGTGGCGATGCTCGCACGGGTCAGCACCAGGGCGGCCGCCCCGTCGGAGATCGAAGCCGAACTGGCCGGCGTCACCGTGCCATCCGGCCGGAAGGCGGGCTTGAGCCGGGTGATCTTCTCGGGCTGACAGGTGGCCGGCGTCTCGTCGTCGCGCACGAGCTGGGCCTGTCCCTTGGCCGTCCAGCTCACCGGCGTGATCTCGGGGCGGAAGGCCCCGCTGTCGACCGCCGCACGGGCGCGCAGCACCGACTCGGTCGCATAGGCATCCTGCTGGGCACGGCTGTAGCCCAGCCCGGCCGCCACCAGATCGGCGTAGTGGCCCATCAACTCGCCGCCATAGGCATCCTGCAGGCCATCCAAGAACATGTGGTCCAGCGTGCGGCCATGCCCGAGCCGCTGACCCGTGCGTTCGGCTGGCAGCAAGTAAGGCGCATTGCTCATCGACTCCATGCCGCCGGCCACCAGCACGTCGGCCACGCCGGCCAGCAACTGGTCATGGGCCAGCATCACCGTCTTCATGCCCGAGCCGCACATCTTGCTCAGCGTGGTGGCGCCCACGGCATGCGGCAGGCCAGCGGCGATCGCGGCCTGTCTGGCGGGCGCCTGGCCCAGTCCGGCCATCAGGCAGCAGCCCATCAGCACCTCGTCGATGGGCTCGTCGGCGCTCAGGCCAGCTTGCACCAGGGCACCCCGTATGGCCGCGCCACCCATGGCGGGCGCGGCCAGGGACTTGAACTGCCCCTGAAAAGCCCCGATGGGCGTGCGCTGCGCGCCCACGATGACGATGGGATCTGGCCGGAAAGGTAGGCTCATGCGGCGCTCCTGGAAACGGTCCTGACACCGCTTCAGGATGCCATGAAGCAAGCCGCCCTGCACCTAGAATGCACCACAACCCGAAGTTGGCCCATTCCGCTGGCCACCGGTTCGGCGGCCCAGCATGTCTTCTCCCGAGTCCACCGACACCTCCTACCGCATCGACCCCATGGCGCTGTTGCCGCACGTCGGCAAATGGCTGGTGCTGGCCTTGCTGGTGGCGGTGCTGGCCGGATCGGCCTCCGCGGTGTTCCTGATCGCGCTCGACTGGGCCACACGCACGCGTGAAGCCCAGCGCTGGCTGATCGCCCTGCTGCCGCTGGCCGGCTTCGTGATCGGCTGGGTCTACCTGCGGCATGGCAAGGGGGCCGAGAAGGGCAACAATCTGCTGATCGACGAGATCCATGATCCGCGCCAGACCCTGCCGCTGCGCATGGCCCCGCTGGTGCTGGTCAGCACCGTGGCCTCGCACCTCTTCGGCGCCTCGGTCGGGCGCGAAGGCACGGCCGTGCAGATGGGCGGCGCGCTGGCGGACCAGCTCACGCGTTTGTTTCGCCTGACATCCGTCGACCGCCGCATCCTGTTGATGGCGGGCATCAGCGCGGGCTTTGCTTCGGTGTTCGGCACGCCGCTGGCCGGCGCCGTGTTCGGGCTGGAAGTGCTGATGCTGGGCCGCATCCGCTATGACGCCTTGCTGCCCTGCTTCGTCGCGGCCATCGCCGCCGATCAGGTGACCCTGGCCTGGGGCGTGCATCACACGCACTACGCCGCCGGCCTGCTGCCGGCCCTGTCCGCCTGGACGCTGGCCGCCACCGCGCTGGCAGGGGTTGCCTTCGGCCTGGCCGGCCTCGTCTTCGCCCGTGGCACGCATGCGGCCAGCGCCTTCATGGCGCGGCACATCGCCTATGCGCCGCTGCGGCCGCTGCTGGGCGGCATGGTGCTGGCGGCGGTGGTGTGGTTCACCGGGGCCTGGCGCTATGTGGGCCTGGGCATACCGGTCATCGAAGAGGCCTTGCGCCAGCCGGTGCCCCCATGGGATTTCGCGGCCAAGATGGCCTTGACCATCGCCTCGCTGGGCAGCGGCTTCAAGGGCGGGGAAGTCACACCCCTGTTCTACATCGGCGCGACCCTGGGCAATGCCCTGGCACCGCTGCTGCAGATGCCGGTGGGCATGCTCGCGGCACTGGGCTTCGTGGCCGTCTTCGCGGGCGCGGCCAACACGCCGCTGGCCTGCACCTTCATGGCGATGGAGTTGTTCGGCGCGGAGATCGGCCTCTTCGCCGGTTTGGCCTGCGTGGTCAGCTACCTGTTTTCAGGACACGTCGGCATCTACCGCAGTCAACGCATCGGCCAAAACAAACACGGCCGCTGAGCGCGGCCGTGCGTTGGGGGCAGGGACAGGTGCTGCCGGGCGCTTCAGGCGCGTGTGCGGCGGCGCATCACCCCGCTCATGCCCACCAGGCTCAGGCCCATGAGCATCCAGGTGGCCGGCTCGGGCACGGCCGAGGTCGTCACCGCGATGCCGTCGATGGACATATAGGCTTTGGTGGATGTGGCCAGCGTGAAGGACAGCAGCTGCGTGGTGTCCTTGGCGGTGAAGCTCACCGATTGGGCATACCAGTCGGAACCCAGCGACAGGGCCGCGCCCGAGCCGATGAGCTCGTCGTCCACCATGACGCTGATCGCATTCGTGCCCAGGTACTTGAAGTTGGGGCTGTCGTAGCCGAAGTTGCCGGCGAACCACGACACCGTGTAGGCCTGACCGACCGTCAGTCCGGTCAGGGTCTGGCCGAAGCGTTCGATGAAGTCCACGTCTGCGCCCAGGCCGACCCAGGTGCCGCCATCGGGGGAGGCAGCGGGCGCGGCGCCAAAGCGCGTCGTGCCGATCTGGCCGACGTTGTTGAGCGCATCCATCACATCGGGCGTGCCGGCGAAGATCGTCCAGCCTGCGGGCAGGCCGTTGTTCTCGATCTGTCCGGTCAGCGAGCCGTTGACGACGTGCGACTCAGCGGCATGGGCGGCCGATGTGGCGAGGAGGAAGGTGGCCAGAGCGATGTGGCGAAGCGCGTGCATGGTAAGACTCAATCCAGCTGCGAACTTGACGTCCGATGACGCAATGGTAGTGGCCGCGCAAGTGTTGTAAGCACCCCGATACAAGGGGGACGGGGCGTCCGCCTGCCCGCCAAGTGTGAATTGCGCACGGTGCGAGGGTTGCGATTTTTCGCATCCTGAACAAGCACCCTAGGGTCGAGGGCCCCCATGCGGATGTTTGCTACAGTTCCCCGGTCTCCCTGCAGGGTGTCATTCATAGGAAACCGGGATCGATGAACGCCCGCCGGATCGTTGCGCTCTTTCTCATTTTCGGCATTGCGTGGATCTGGCTGTCAAACCAGGCCCTTGAGTTGTTCGCACTCGACGAGCCACTTGACCAGCGGTTGAAGTTCGCCAAGGCCGTGGCGTTCGCGGTGCTCAGCGCTTTGCTGATCTACACGCTCGTGCGCCGCGCCGAAAAAAGGCAGGCCGCGCTCCAGGCTGAAGCCGACCGGGAAAGGGACCGGCTCGCCCAGATCCTCAATGTCACCCCCGCGGTCATCTATTCGCTCAAGCCCCAGACCCCTGGCGGCTCGAAGATGGTGGTGGATTTCGTCAGCCAGAATGTGCAGACCTTCACCGGGTATCCCGTCGAAGTCTTGACGCGCGACGTCGAGTTCTGGTGGGAGTTGACGCATCCCGATGACCGCGAACGTGTGGACGCGATGCGCAAGGAACTGCAGGAAGCCGGATCGCTCAAGCACGAATACCGCATCCGCCATGCCGACGGCAGTTACCGCTGGATCCACAACCACACTGTCGTGCTGCGCGACACCCAGGGACAGACCGCGCAGGTGCTCGGCGCCTGGATCGACGTCACCGATCGCCACGATGCCGACGCGCATGCCCGCCTCATTGCCGGCGTCTTCGATGCCAGCCAGGAAGGCATCAGCATCACGGATGCGCAGGGGCACTACATCTCGGTCAATCCCGCTTTCACCCGCATCACCGGCTACACCGAAGCCGACGTGATCGGCAAGACGCCGGCCTTGCTGAAATCCGGCCGGCAAAGCCGGGCTTTCTATGAAGAGATGTGGCGCATCCTTCGTTCGGAGGACCGCTGGGAAGGCGAGGTCTGGAACCGGCGCAAGACGGGCGAGGTCTTCCCCCAGTGGCTGTCCATCAGCGCCATCCGCGACGCGGACGGCCAGGTCCGGCAGTACCTGGGCATCTTCACCGAGACCTCCAGCACCAAGGCCGCCGAAGAGCGCATCGAGCGTCTGGTCAACTACGACCAGTTGACCAATCTGCCGAACCGCGCCCTGCTGCGCGACCGCGCCAAGGTGGCGCTGGCATCGGCCGCGCGCACCCATGTGCCCGTGGCGGTGATGCAAGTCAACATCGACCACTTCAGCCACATCAATGCCTCCATGGGTCCGGAAGTGGGCGACCAGGTGCTCATCACCCTTGCGCAGCGCATGCAGGCCGTGCTGCGTCCGGAAGACACCGTCTCGCGTCTGAGCGGCGACGAGTTCGTCGTGCTGCTGCCCCACACGCCGGCACAGGACGTGGCACCCATCGCCTTGCGGCTGATGGCCTCGGTCGACGAGCCCTTCACCGTCGGGGGCCAGGAGATCCGCCTGACCGCCAGCATCGGCATTGCCGAATACCCGGAAAACGGCGCGGACCTGGCGCGCCTCGTGCAATCGGCGGGCTCGGCCATGCAGCAGGCCAAGCGCGAAGGCCGCAACACCTTCCGCTTCTTCTCGCACAGCCTGCAAGAGCAGGTCAAGGAGTCGCTGCTGATCGAGCGCGATCTGCGTTATGCGGTCGAGCGGCAGCAACTCGTGCTGCACTACCAGGCCCAGCTGGATGTGCACACCCAGCGCATTGTTGGCGTGGAAGCGCTGGTGCGCTGGCAGCATCCTGAATGGGGCCTGGTGCCGCCGGGCAAGTTCATTCCGGTCGCCGAAGAATCGGGCCTGATCCGGCAGATCGGCCACTGGGTCATGCAGACGGCCATGGCCCAGAACCAGCGCTGGCGCGAAGAGGGCCTGGACATCGTGCCCGTGGCCATCAACCTGTCGCCCGCCGAGTTCAAGGACCCGCAGTTGCGCGATGCCATCCTGGAGCTGCTGCGCAACAGCCGCCTGCCCACCAACATGATCGAGCTCGAGCTGACCGAAAGCGTGGCGATGGAGGACACCAACTTCACCATTGCCACCATCGAAGAGCTCAAGCGCCTGGGCGTGATGCTGTCCATCGACGACTTCGGCACGGGCTACTCCTCGCTGAGCTCGCTCAAGCGTTTTGCGGTGGACAAGCTCAAGATCGACCAGTCCTTCGTGCGCGGTCTGAACTTCGACCGGCAGGATGAAGCCATCGTCAAGACCATGATCAGCCTGGCATGCAGCCTGGGCCTGGAGACCATCGCCGAAGGCGTGGAAACGCCCGAGCAACTGGCCTTCCTGCGCGCCCATGGCTGCCAGACGGCACAAGGCTATCTGTTCAGCAAGCCTGTGCCGGCCGAGGCTTTCGCCGAACTGCTCAAGACGCCCGTCTGGCCTTTCGACCAGGCGGCCCAGCAGGCTCACTGAACGCCATCGGCCTGCTCGGCCAGTTTGGCAGGATCGCCGGACCGGGCCGGCCTCACGGCCGATGTGATGGCCTGGCCCACCGCATTCAGATAATCCTCATGGCCAGAGATGTCGCCATGGCCCGCGCCTTCGATGCGCAGCAAACGGGCGCTGGGCACCGCGCGGGCCAGCAACTCGCTGTTGAGGTAAGGGATCAGCGCATCGCGGTCACCGTGCAGCAGAAGCATGCGCGTGCGGGTGCCGGCCAACCGTGCCAGGGCTTCGTCGGTGCGCAAGGGGTAGCGCAGCAGCACCGAGGTCGGCAGCAAAGGCATCATCTCGGCCGCCATGGCCTTGAGACTCACGTAGGGTGAGACCAGCACCAGCAGGTCGGGCTTGTCCGCATCCGGCAAGGACGCCGCCAGCTTGGCGGCCAGGCCCGAGCCCAAGGAGCGGCCGAAGAACACCACCGGCTTGCCCTCGTACTGTGGCGCGATGGTCTGCCAGGCTGCGCCCACATCGGCCATCAGCTGCGCTTCATGGGTGTTGCGGCCGGTGCTCTTGCCATAGCCCCGATAGTCGATCATGAAGAGATCGACGTTCAGTTCACGGTAGAACTGATGCACGGCGAACCAGCTGTCGAGGCTGCCCCCGTTGCCATGCAGGTAGAAGACCACGCCATCCGGCTTGGGCAGGCGCATGTGCAAGGCATGCAGGCGCGCACCCGGCACGTCGATGAACACCTCGCGCACATCGTCCGGCACCTTGAAGCGGTGGTCGGCCGGCAAAACCTCGGGTTGGAAGAGCAAGCGCTCCTGCTTCCACCACAGGCTGCCGGCCACGGCCAGATAGGCGGCCAGCAGCAGGCCCATCAGGGTGGCCACACCGCGTGAGCCGACGGCTTTCACAAGGCCCGATCGGGCAGGCACAGCGGAACGGGAACGGCGCACGCACATGTCCGCAGGCTATCACGCGGACCACCTCACGGAGTGGGCAAAACAATCGGCAAGTTTTGCGCACCGCAGCAAAGTTCAGCCGCCTTGCTGACGGCCCGCCATGCCGGCCGTCATGTAGTCCTTGATCTTGTCGACACGCGTGCCCACCACCTTCACCGCGCTTTCAAGTGCCTCGGGTGTCACGCTCAAGGCCTGGGCCCAGCGGGCCAGGCCCTCTTTGCTGCTGATGTCGACGTGTTGCTGCGAGCCTGAATCCCCAGCGGCTTCGGTTTCTTTGCTCATGAACGGCTCCTGACAATGACGCATCCAATGACGCACATGAGGCTGCAAGCCCCATGCCCATGGACAAGGTGCAAGGGCACAGTGTGGCGCGGGCATGCAGATTGCTCGAAGGGGGCACTGCAGCTTGCGGCGCAGCGCTTTCCCCCGGCAGCCTCCTCGGGCCACTTCGAGATGTCCCTCCACGCGATCCTGGAACTCTTCACCTTCTCGATGTCGCCCCTGGAGCTGGCCATCCGGGGCACCGCGATGTACTGGTTCCTCTTTGCGATCTTCCGCTTCGTGCTGCGGCGTGATGTGGGCGCGATCGCGATCTCGGACATTTTGTTGCTGGTGATCATTTCGGATGCCTCCCAGAACGCCATGGCCGGCGACTACAAGACCGTCGCCGATGGCATGACGCTCGTCGCTGTCATCGCCGCCTGGGATTACGTCATCGACTGGGCCGCCTTCACCTTCGAGCCCATCCACCGATTCCTTCAGGCCCCGCCCCTGTTGCTGATCGATCGAGGCCGGATCCTGCACCGCAACCTTCGCAGGGAGTACCTGCACGTGACCGAGCTGATGAGCGAGTTGCGCAAGCAAGGCATCGAAGATGTGAGGCAGGTCCGGCGCGCCTACATGGAAAGCGATGGGCACATCAGCGTGCTCAGGCAAAAGGATGCATGACTGTATACTTATACAGTCATGAGCAGCACCCTGCCGCCCCTTCCCAGCCGCACGCATCTCACGCGGCTGATGCAGGTCTGGCGTTCGGCCGGATGGCCCTGCCGCGACCCGGTCGAGATCGACCTCATCGCCGCGGGCTGGGTCAGCCTCCACCTTGATGAACAAGGCCGCGAAACACTGCGCCTGACCGATGCGGGCATCCAGTTGTTGGCCGCCGCGCGGCAACGCAACCAGCGCGCCAACAGCCGCCACGACCGGCTGGCGCAGCGCGTGGCGCGGCACCTGCTCGAAGCCGGGCGCATGGTCTGGCTGGAGTTGAGCCTGCGCGCGCTGGTGCCTCCCGAAGATGAGCCTGCGAGTCCGCTTGACGAACCCGGCGTGAATGAGCCCGTAGGCGACCTGGGCCTGTGGCCCGATGCGCCACAAGCGGGCAGCCCCGCCCAGCCACCCAAGGGCACGTGGCGCATGGCCCGGCCCGATGTCTTCTCGGTGCGCAACACCTCGGTCGAGGCCTATCTGCAGCCCGTGGTGCACGAGATCAAGGTCAGCCGTGCCGATCTGCTGTCCGACCTGCGTCATGCGGCCAAGCGCGAGTCCTACCGCTGGCTGTGCAGCGCGTGCTACTACGTGTTCCCGGCGGGCATCGCCAAGCCCAATGAAATCCCCGATGCCTTCGGCGTGTGGGTGCTGCACGGCGACATCGAAGATGGCCGCATCGAACAGCTGCGCCCGGCCCGGCACAGCCCATGTCGCCTGCCCTTTGCGGTGTGGATGTCCCTGGCCAAGGCCACGCCGCTGCGCCCGGACGCGGACGGCGCGCAAGGCCTGCTGGGTGAATCCTTGTCGCCCGCGATCGGTGCGGCACCCGAGGCTTCACAAGGCGCGCCGCATGAAGATGGCAGCGGCCATGACTGAGGCCGCCGTGCCGCGCTACACCGTCGCGGTGCGCACCCTGTGCGACTTCACCGCCCGGCAAGGCGATCTGGACCTGCGCTTCACGCCCTCGCCCTCGGCGCAAGAGGGCATCGCCGGCCACGCCCTGGTCGCGGGCCGCCGCGGCGGGGCTTACCTGAGCGAGGTGCCGCTGGCCATGGAGGTGGATGGCCTGATGGTGCGCGGCCGTGCCGATGGCTTCGACCCGCAGCGCCAACGCGTCGAAGAGATCAAAACCCACAAAGGGCCCTTGGATGCCGTGCCCGCCAACCACCGCCACTTGCACTGGGCCCAGCTCAAGGTCTATGGCGCGATGCTGTGCGCGCAGCAGGCGCTGGGCGAGATCGAGCTGGCGCTGGTCTACCTGGACATCGGCACGAACAAGGAAACGGTGCTGACTGAGCGCCACACCAGCACCGACCTGCAAGCCTTTTTGAGGGACCTGTGCGCGCGCTTTCGGGACTGGGCCGAGCAAGAGGCCGCACACCGCAAGGCGCGCGACGCAGCCTTGCAAACGCTGCGCTTTCCCCATGACGACTTCCGCGCCGGGCAGCGTCTGCTGGCCGAATCGGTCTACAAGGCGACGGTGGCCGGCCGCTGCCTGCTGGCCCAGGCGCCCACCGGCATCGGCAAGACGGTGGGCACGCTCTTTCCCATGCTCAAGGCCTGCCCCGGCCAGCAAGTCGACAAGGTTTACTTCCTGTCGGCCAAGTCTTCGGGCCGCGCGCTGGCATTGGGCGCGATGCAGCGCCTGAGCCAGGGCCCCGATGCCGCGCCCTGGCGGGTGCTGGAGCTGGTCGCGCGCGACAAGGCCTGCGTGCACCCGGACAAGGCCTGCCACGGCGAATCCTGCCCGCTGGCCCGGGGCTTCTATGACCGCCTGCCGATGGCGCGCCAGGCCTGCGTCGATGCGGCCCGCACCACCTTGCTCGACCAGACCGCGCTGGCCGGCATCGCACAAGCCCATGGCGTGTGCCCCTACTACCTCGGCCAGGAGATGGCGCGCTGGGCCGATGTGGTGGTGGGCGACTACAACTACTACTTCGATGCCAACGCGATGCTGCACGGCCTGGCCCAGGCCAACCAGTGGCGGGTGGGCGTGCTGGTGGACGAGGCGCACAACCTGGTCGAGCGCGGGCGCAAGATGTATTCGGCCGAACTGGACCAGGACAGCCTGCGCGCCCTCAAGACCACGGCGCCGGCCGCCTTGCGCAAGCCACTCGATCGCTTGCTGCGCAGCTGGTCGGCCTTGAACCGCGGCGTCACGCAGGATTACCAGGTCTTCGATGCCATCCCCGAGGCCTGGCTCGGCGCCCTGCAGCATGCCATCGGGGCCATCACCACCTTCTTCTCCGAACACCCCACCGACATCGATGCGCCGCTGCAGACCTTCTACCTGGAAGCCCTGCACTTCGCGCGGCTGGCCGACACCTTCGACGCGCACACGCTGTGCGACCTCAGCCGGCGCAGCTGGGGTTCAGGCGGCCTGGGTGCTGGCCGCACTTCGTCCACGCTGAGCCTGCGCAATGTGATCCCGGCGCCATTCTTGAAGCCGCGCTTCGAGGCCGCACGATCGGTCACGCTGTTCTCGGCCACCTTGCAAGCGCAGGCCTATCACCGGCGCCTGCTGGGCCTGCCCGACGACACGGTCTGGGTCGATGTGCCTTCACCCTTCAGCGCGCAGCAACTGCAGGTCCACATCGCGCGGCACATCTCCACGCGCTGGCCTGACCGCCAACGCTCCATGCCCGATGTGGTCGAGCTGATCGCGCAGCAGTACCAAAAGCGGCCCGGCAACTACCTGGCCTTCTTCAGCAGCCACGATTACCTGCTTGAGGCCGCGGCCATGCTGAGCGCACGTCATGCCGACATCCCTGTGTGGCAGCAGTCACGTCGCATGAGCGAGCAGGCCCAGCATGACTTCCTCGCGCGCTTCACCCCCGAGGGCCAGGGCATCGGCTTCGCGGTGCTGGGCGGCTCCTTCGCCGAAGGCGTGGACCTGCCGGGCCGCCGCCTGATCGGCGCTTTCATCGCCACGCTGGGCCTGCCGCAACTCAACCCGGTCAACGAAGCGATGCGCGACAAGCTCGATGCGCTGATGGGCGCGGGCTATGACTACGCCTACGTCTACCCGGGCTTGCAGAAAGTGGTGCAGGCCGCAGGACGGGTCATCCGCACCGCTGACGACGAAGGCGTGGTGCACCTGCTGGACGACCGCTATGCGCGGCGCGAGATCCGCGCTTTGCTGCCGGATTGGTGGGTGCTGCCATCGGGCAGCACACCAGGGCCGTGAAATGATGAGACGGGCTCAGCGCCTCGCTCAGGCGCGAGTCTGCGCTGCCTGGCGCCTGCGCGTGGCCTGCACACCGGCCACGACGGCCAGCCCGCACAGCATGGTGGCCCAGGTGCCCGGTTCGGGAACGGGCGTGAGCGTCAGCACACCCATCTGTGGTGCCCAATCAAACACAGGACGAAGCCCATTCGACAGCCCCAGTCCGGCCAGCATCGCATCCACATAGGCCTCGCTGATCGTCATTTCCATGAGGCCCGGACGGCTCAGGAACGAAGCCTGGCACGCGCCAGCCGCGCCAAAGGCTTGGCAGGCACTGACATCCAGCGCGGCATGCCAGGCGTTCACGCTGCCCAGTTGCACACGCTCGCTGACCGTCGCATCGCCCAAGGTCACATCCCCGGCGACGCGGCCATCGGCCGTGATGCTCAGCTTGCTGACCGTGAGCGTGCCACCCGTGGAGAGATAGCCCGGCTGCGCCGTGATCCGAAAGCCACCGTCGAACTCCAGCGCCGCGACAGACAGTTGCGAGCTGCCGGTATGGCTCACCGCCAGCACCTGCTGCAAAGGAAGGATCAAGCTGTTGTCACCCGTGGCACCTCGGGTTGCGGCCCCGATCGGGGTCATGGTGGCATTGAGGGACTCGACGACATACAACCAGTCCTGCGAGAAAAGCAGCGCCCCCTCATCCCGCGTCTGCGCGATAAACACCAAAGGGGATTCAGGCTCGGCTGCTGCGGCGCCTGCGGCTTGTGCAGGGCTCCAGCTTGCCGCGGCCATCGCGCCGGCCATGACCCATCCTGCTGCTGTCGAACGTCTCATGTTCCTCCCGGATGTGTGTGGAATGGGTGCAAATGTCTGTGTCACGCCTGGCTGATCTGCCGCCAGATGAAATAAAGTGCCGACGGCCGCGCCAGGCAGCGCGGCATTATTGACGGAGGGCCAGCGCGCGCCCAGCCTGACAATCACCCCTCCCCCCTGAACGCATGCCCCGGGTCCCCTGCTACCGAATGGGATGGAAACGAATGGGATGGAAATGAAATGCCTTCAGCGTCGTGATTCGCGGGCCGAGGTCCGCGAGCGCCGCAGCGCAAGCCAGCCCATCCCTGACAGACCCAACATCATGCTGGCGAGCGTGCCGGGCTCGGGCACGGGGCTGACCTTGAACTCGGCGAATAACGGGAACCCCTCCATCACGGCCCGCCCTGTGTCATTCAAACCCAAGGCGGCAGCGAACACACCCTCACCAAGACTGCTGGCCGTCATGGGCCCCGCGCCCTCGGGGCGGAAAGCAAACTGAGGGCGACATGGCACAGACCACGAGGCGAGTACGCAGTCGGCAGCGCTCATCGCCGTGCTGGGCACGGGTTGGAGATCCATGAGCCGGACATCGGCCAGGGATCCCACGCCATTGCCGCCGACCACGTCCGCAAAGATACCGCCGCGCGCCACATCCACCACCAGATTCGACACGGTCAGCGAGCCCCCGTTGGACATGAAATTGGCGCCAAAGCTCAGCGTGAATCCACCACTGAACACCACCTGACTGAAAAACACGGCGTCCGGGTCACCCGACTGCCCGAGCACACCGCGCACGCTTTGCAGGGGCATGACCAAGGTGCCTGGCCCTGCCCCGTTCAAGATGGAGGTAGGCGGCAGCGACACGGTGGCGCCCACCATCTGCATGTCACCTAACCAGTCTTGCGAGAAGGTCAGTACCCCATAATCCTGCGGCGCCATCACGTTGGAGAACATGGCGTAATCAATGTTGACGCCCGGCCCATCTCTTTCCAGGGTGACCGGGGTCTGCGCGTGCCCCATGCCTGAGGCCACCATCGCGGCAAACAAAACCCAAGAAGATGCTGTCGACTTTCTCATTGCGCCTGACCTTTGTTGTGATGAGGAGGGAAGTTCCTTCTGTGACGGAAAGGGAACCACACCCGTGTCATTGTCTGAAGATGCGCATTAGACATAAATATGGGAATCCCTAACCCCCCCCTGAACGCATGCCGCAGTTCCCCCGCGCTTCTTTCCGCCAGCTCCTGCTCTCGGCCTTCTTGCTGATCGCCGGGCTGCTGGCGGCCGCGTCGCTGGGCGGGCTGTTCACGCTGGAGCGGCTGATGACGCAAAGCCGCGGCGCGGCCGAGACGGCCGTGCAACAAAGCGCCGCCGCCCAGCAACTGGCCGAGCGCAGCGTGGCCATGGAGCGCGCCGGCCGGCAGTTCATGGTGCTGGACGACCCGGTGCTGCTGCAGCGTTTCGAAGACGCCACCACCGATGCCAACCGGGTGCTGGACGGCCTGCTCGCCCAGCAATTGCCGCCCGAGCTGGCCAAGCGCTGGCGCGCCCACTTGGCCGACATCACCGACCAGATCCGTGGCCCCATGGCCACCCGGCGCGAACGCGAAGCGGTGCTGACCGCCCACTTCCGCGAGCTGGACCTGGCCAATGCCGCCATCGCCGACCAGGTGCGCCGCGCCAGCGAGCAACGCAACCGCGTCCTGCAGGACGAGCTGGAAAAAGGCCGCACCACGCTGGGCAAGCAGGTGCTGGGCTCCATCGCGCTGGCCGTGGCCATGGCCATGGGCTTCGCCCTGCTGTTGACCCGCCCGCTCAAGCGCCTGGAGCGCGCCATCGTCAACCTGGGCGAGAACCGGCTGGACGCACCCGTGGACATGCGCGGCCCCAGCGACTTGCGCGCCCTGGGCCGCAAGCTCGATTGGCTGCGCCTGCGCCTGAAAGAACTCGACGATGACAAATCACGCTTCCTGCGCCATGTCTCCCATGAGTTGAAAACGCCGCTGGCGGCGCTGCGCGAAGGCGTGGCGCTGCTGCAAGAAGGTGTGGCCGGCAAGCTCACGGCGGACCAGGCCGAGATCGCCCGCATCCTGGGCCACAACGCCCTGGCCCTGCAGGCCCAGATCGAAGACCTGCTGCGCTTCAACGCGGCGGCGTTCGATGCGCGCCGCCTGCAGCGGCGGGTGGTGGAGCTGGCTTCGCTGATCCAGGGCCTGGTCAACACCCAGCAGCTGCAGTGGCAGGCCCGCCACCTGCACATCGACGTCATCGGCGGCCCGGTCGCGGTCGAGGTCGATCCGGACAAGCTGGGCATCGCGCTGGGCAACCTGCTGTCC
>CAYPUS010000025.1:0-18375 GCA_964413815.1 uncultured Aquabacterium sp.
AGCACTGCCTTCACACGGCAGGGGTCGCAGGTTCGAACCCTGCACCGCCCACCAGAAAGATGAAGCACCTGACAGCGATGTCAGGTGCTTTTTTCTTGCCCGTTTCAAATTTTGGGACAGTGGGGCAAAAGCCAGGCCTTGCACTTGCACTCAACCACCACATGAGGCGCAGATGCCGAGGACTGGGCGTGGTCCATCGAGAACGAGATGGACAAGGGCACCTTCGTTGATCGCACCGAGACGGAGAAGAATAACGCTACGTTACTGTTACCGCCCGATGGGGGGCCGGCGATCTCGCTTCCGCTGCTAGAGTTTCGGCCAAACAAATCAGGGGAAGAGATGAGGCCGTTCATCGTCATCGGCGACAGGACCGATCACGGCGGCATGGTCATTGGTTCGACCATGACCACCGACACGCATGGAAAACGCTTGGCTCGCGTGGGCGACCAGGTTACCTGTCCGAAGAAGGGGCACGGCACAACCGTCATCGTCACGGGTGATCCGACGATGATCGTTGATGGTGCTCCCGTGGCCCGGCACGGGGACAAGTGTGCTTGTGGGGCCACCTTGATCTCCAGCCAGGTGGTGTCGCGCATCGGTGAAGGTGGATGCAGTGGTGGACATCGAGCCGCCAACAATGCATCAGGTTCATCGGGCTTAGCCGCGTTCAGCTCTGCAGCTGAGGCAAACAGCCACGACGACGATCTTGAGCAGTTCTTTGTCATGTTGGATGAGCATGGCAATCCGGCCTCTGGCTTTTCTTATCGCCTGGATGACAGACATAGCAAGTTGCATGAAGCTTCCATTGGTTTGGTAGGGATGACGGTGACTCAGCCGATGGGTAGGGAATTGACAGCCACTTTCTGGCTGCCCTTGGGGGGCCAACAATGACCGCAGCAGTGGGCTCGAAGTTGACCGACTCGGTGGCAGGCGAGATTGACCTGGAGACTCGCCTGTTGGCGGCCATCGCCTATGGCGAGGGCTCCACCGACGATGTGGAGGCCGAGATCGCTGGGATCGTGCATGCCGTCGTCAACCGCGCCAAGGCGTGGGGCGACAAGAAGGTGACAGAAGTGGTCGCCTCCGATCCCAATTACACGTATGCCGCCAACGGCAAGAACGTGAGGTTCAATTTGCTCAAAGCGGCGGATGTTTCCCAGATCAACAGGTCCAAGGGGATGCGCATTGCCGTCAACGCTGCCAGGGAAGCGCTGGCTGGGCAAGGTGACGACCCCTCCAATGGGGCCTACTGGTGGGATGGCATTGACCTCAAAGACAAGAAGCCGTTCAACCCCCGGATCCAGCATGGCTTCCGATATGACGCCCCTTCCCACGACATCTTCGGGATGGACGCGATCACGAAGACCAAAGTCATCTACTGGCAGGTCAAGAACAAGAAAACAGGCAAGATCGAAAAGTCTCAGGAGCGAGGCCGGTTTGACTGTGTGTATCGCTCGACGGCAGCGCATGGGAAGACCATCTTCTGGCGCTACACGCCTGAGTACGTGAAGGCCACAGGCGCCAAGGAGTACAAATGAATCGATGGGTGTGGTGCTTGGCGTGGGGCGTTCTGTCCATGTCAGCCCGAGCGGACGAAGGCCTCAGCAGCGATGCTTTCTACGCCCGGCAGCCAGGTCAGGTGTTCAAGGCTTCACTGCCCCAAGACATGACAGTGGGTTACCTGCAAGGTGATGACGTTCCCTACATGACGTGGGATGGCAGGTTTGGCCAAAAGGCCGCCTACGTTGAGTTGCATGGTGATCAGCTGGTTGTGCGGTCGGGCCGACGTGTCTGGCATCGCCGTCTCGGCCAAGCTGCTCGCGTGGAGGGTGAGTCACCAGCTGCGCTGGATCCCAAGGGTGTCTCGATCTTCGTGAAGGTCGCGAAGGTCGGGCGCGAGTCGTTCATCTGTTTGGAGTCGTTGCCTGACGGCGCAGGGCAGAGTGCGCCACAGCGCAGCGTCTATCTATTGGCGGATCCTTTGGGCAAGCTCACTGTCTATCAGTTGCCTGGTCTGTATGGGGCGTGCAAAGGATTGATGGATCGAGGTCACGGGGTGCATGTGGTGCCGCACTGGCGGCGGCTCCCTGAAGGGCAGCAGAAGACGCATTCGGTGGAGTGGCTGCGATTGGCAGGCCGCAAAGGTTTCGCGCCCACTGGCACGAGCGAAGCGCTCACAGAGTTGAGCCTCGACAGGTTCGTGTGGGGCAACGTTCGACCGGATGTCAAGCGTTGACGATTGGTTTCTCATGAAACGCCATCGTGCTTTGATCGCTGCGGGGATGTCGCTCATGGCTGCCTCAGCCTGGGCGAAGCCGCCCATTCATGAGGGGCAGGCGTTCATTGCCGCTCGCCAAGCGCTGTTGAAGAATCGATGGCGCCCCATGCTCATTCACACACGAGCTGGCCAAGCAATCGAGGGGGTGGTAGAGAAGCGGTTGAGCAAACTCGGCATCCACGAGTTCGATGGCTGTTCGATGGACTCATCGCGCTGCATCCTTTTCTATGAACGGGGAGCGAATTGCCTGCGCGTCGACACCATTGGAGAGCGGGTCGAGATCATGAAGATCGTGCAATGGTCGAACGAGTGTCCCCAGGTCTTACCGAGAGTTGCTGAATGAAGCCTTTGCTCAAGGTTGTCGTTGCTGCCCTGATGCTGATGCCGGCAGTGATGGTGTCCGCATGGGTTCTGCATCGATCTTTTTGCGTTCCCGAGAACCACATCGGCTTTGAGCCATCTTTGTTGCTTTGGGCTGCGGGGCCTTCATTTATCCAGGGGTGTGTGGGCACAAGAGGGCTGCGTGTCCTGGGCTGGGCCATGTCGACCCTGACGGTTGGTTTGGTCGCCGTCGCCTTGCACTTCAACTTTTTGCTGCAATACGAGGATTGGATTCAGCGCGGCATGCCTGACAAACCGACATGGGCGACGCTTGGGCAACGATGAGCCTGGTCCGGTGGGCAGGGTGTCGCGATCGCACCTGTGCCTGTCGTTGGGCTACGCGGTCGATGCGCCGACCTGCCTGTGAGAACGACAGGGTTTGAACGATGAAGAAAATCAGCCGCTTTTCCCTCGACATGGAAGCGCTCGCGCAGGATTCTGAAGCCACCCATGCCCCGCTCCTGGTTGACGGCGTTCGCACACGGTACAAGCTGGAAGGCGTCAGGCTGGTCGATCAATACGAAACGGACGGTGGCTACCTGATCTTCACGGATTGCGACTGTCCGTATGAAGAGTTGACCTTCGTGACCTTGTTGAACAAGAGCTTCAAGCCGTTGCACAGCAGGATGTTGGGCAAGTTCGTCTACGTGTTCCCGTCCCGGACCTTTGCCGTGCAGCGCATCGACATCGACGATGGTGCCTTGGTTGTTCATCCATACAGCCCAGACGAAGGGCGCTATCGCGTCGAGGTGGCCGACGTGTGGACGTGGCGTGGGCGCAGGCCGGGCGTGAAGGCTGTTTGGACCCCGACATGAGCCTCTTGTACCAGGGGCGCGCACCCCTCGCCGCTGGGACAATTTTGGGACACTGATACTTGGATATCGAAGGACAAACATGTACACTGAAGTATGCTAAGTGATTGTCGTTCTTGGGTTTTTCTCTAAGTTGTTGTTCTGAAAGACCGATTTTTTGCTTTCACACGGCAGGGGTCGCAGGTTCGAACCCTGCACCGCCCACCAGAAAGATGAAGCACCTGACAGCGATGTCAGGTGCTTTTTTCTTTGCCCTTACGATCCGGTCGGAAGTTTCCACGGCCCCCATACGGATCGCTTTCCTTACGGCGGCATGGCAAGCTGTGCCCATGCGCATCGGCAACAGCTTGAGGTCTTGGGCAAGGCGAATCAAACGCGACGGCGTGACGCTGTGGTTTGCGAGCAAGCACCCCGGCACCCCCTGGTATGCCAAGCTCATTGGCGTGCTGGTCGTGGCCTATGCGCTGAGCCCCATCGACCTGATCCCGGACTTCATTCCGGTGCTGGGATACGTCGATGATGTCTTGCTGTTGCCTGCCTTGATATGGCTGGCTGTCAGGCTGCTGCCGGCAGAGGTCCTGGTGGCTTGCCGGAGACAGGCCGATGCGTGGATGGCTTCGCGAGGCGCCAAGCCTCGCTTCAAGCCGGGCGCCGTGCTGGTGGTCCTGCTGTGGCTGGCCGCATGCGCAGGCGCCTGGTACGTGTGGGCGCCTTGATGCGGTGGTAATGCACTCAGCGCGCACAAGCAGGCCAATCCCGCCGCGCCGCACCCTCATACTTCATATCCACACACCGCACCGGCATCAAGGCCCCAGGCGGCTTGTCGGCCGCCTCCAGATAGCAGGGCGACACGCCCGCCAGGAAGGCGCAGAACAGCATCATGTTGAACTCGCGCGGCGTCCAGCCGAAGTCGGCCGCGAAGGCCGACATCATGGCGCTGAGGTTCATGCGCAGCGGGCGGCCGGTGCTTTCAAAGTAGCGGTCCAGCTCGAAGGCCAGCGCCAGGTAGGGCCCGTCGGCCAAGCCCAGTTCACGCGCCTTGCCCAGCACGATGGGCATGCGCTCGTCGTTGTTCGAGATCGGTCGTCCATAGCCCGGCATGCGGCCACCTTGCCGCAGAAAGCCTTCGATGTGATCGGCCAGCGTGATGCCCGCATCCAGCGCATGGCGGGTGCGCAGGAAGAAGTCCAGCGCGCGGTACTCGTTGCCACGGCCATAGATGGTCGCTTCCGAGATGGCTTGCGCGGCGCTGAGCGCCATGTTGGGCGTGCTGCGTGTGGTGCCGGCCAAGGCGGCCACGCGGTTGTTCCACAGCCGGGTGTCGGGGTAGCTGCTGCTGACCCAGGCGTTGGTGAGGAACTGCAATTGGGCTTCGGGCACGTGGCGCCCGAAGATACCGAAGGCGCACAGCGAAAGCCAGCTTTGGTTCATCAGCGACTTGTGCAGATCATGCCCGCGGAACACCGCGCGGCTGCCGGGGAAGGCCGCCCCCACGCGGGTGCGCAGGACGTCGGCATGGGCTTCGAGGATGGAGGGGCCGGTCATGTTGCGGAGGCTGTGCGGGCGCGGGCGTTGCCAGCTTGGTCGGAGGTCGATGCAGAGGAGCTTGAGGCAGATGAAGGCGAAATCGCAGGTGCGGCATTGGCATGCGCATGCAGGGGATCGTCTTCCAGATGCACCTCGGGGTACGGGAAGCGCTTGAAGCCATAGTCGGCCTGCTCGAGTGCGTGCGCCGCCGCGCCTGGCAGCCTCAGCAGCAGGCACAGCATCTCGGCTTGGCGGGCGTCGAAGCCGAGGTCGGCCAATGCTGCGGCCGCGACACCGGTCATGGCCAGCGGCAGGCCGGCAGCGGCTTCCACGCTGAGGCGGTTCGCATGCAGCCAGCTCAGGCGGGAGGTGGATGCCGTTTCTGCTTGAATGCCGGCCAGGCAGGCCAGGGCCTGCTGCACGGTCGTCGCGGTGCTGGCCCCGTGCGGATCGAAGCCGGCCGGGTGTTCCTGTGCAGGCCAGCCCGCATCGTCGAAGGCCAGGAAGGCAGGGGCTTCGCAGCGTGCCAGGCGTTCGGGCCAGGCTGGGGCGGGCAGACCATCGCAATCGGCCCATGCGCGCATGGCCAGTCGAACCTCGCGCGCGCCGCCGCTTTGGCCTGCGCCCACCGCCAGTGCGGCCATCAGGCTGGCCGCGGCATGCGAGCCGCCGACACCGCCGCACATGGCGGCGTGCACCATCGGGTCGCGCGGGCCGGGGTTCGCGAGCGTGACAGCCAAGGTCTCGAGCAGGCGTGCCTGCGTGGGGGAGGGCGCTTCGCCGCGAAACAGCAGAAAGAGCATGTCGGCCCAGCTTGCGCGCCCCAGCATCTGGCCGAACACGTCATAGCCATGGCAGTAGGCTGCGCGGGGGGCGAAGGCGTTGTCGGCCTCGGGTTCTTCGCGCCAGATGCGCGTGTGTAAAGGAGAACTCATTGCGCGGCGCCTTCCAGCGTCTGCATGCGCAGCGACATCGGGGGCACCTCTTCGCCGTCGATGCGGATGTCCAACAGCGTCGGGCCCTTGCGCGTGAGGATCTCGTTCATGTCCAGCTTGTCGAAGTCATCGGGGCCGTGGATGACGTGGCCTGCCACGCCCATGGATTCGGCCATGCGCGCGTAGTCCACCTTGGGCAGTTCGAAGGCGATGCGCTCGGCACCGGCCAGGCGCTGGCCGTGCTTGACCATGCCCAATGCGCTGTCGTTGAGGATCACGAAGATCACCGTCAGGCCTTCCTGCGCCGCCACGGTGATCTCCTGCCCGTTCATCAGGTAGCTGCCATCGCCCGTGATGCACACCACCGGGCAGCCGGGATTGCCGCGTGCGATGCCCACACCCGCGCCAATGGCCCAACCCATCGGCGCGAACTCCATCAGCACGCGCAGCCAGCCTGCGTGGTCTTGACGCCGCTCGCCGCGACGGCGCGGTGCCGGGTCGTTGGCCGCCATGTCGGGCGTGGGGACCAGGCCCAGCCGGCGGTTGTTGCGCGATTCAAGGTAATGGATGGCCCAGGCCGTGGCGTTGCCCGCATCGGCCACGAAGCGGGTGGTCGGTGGAAAGCGCTTGGACAGCTCCACCATCAGGCGCTGCGGCTTGATCGGCGTGGCGTCGCTTTGGAGCTTGTCAGGTTCATGCAGCGTGACGCTTGTTCCGTTGGACACAGGTGTCACCGAGGCTGTCTGACCGGGCATGCCCAGCGAGGCTTGCTCCAGATGCATCAGGTCGTCCAGCCGCTCGAACACCGTGCGCACGCGGCCGCGCACGTGGTAGCGTGCCATGGGCGAGTGGCGCAGATGCTCGTCGGAGGCATCGATGTGCACGAGGCGCCCATTGAGGACAGCGTCGCTCCATGCGGCACTGGTCCATTCGTTCAGGCTGGTGCCGACGGCCAGGATCAGGTCGACATCGGGGCTGAGCGCTTCGTTGGCCGAGCGGTGGCCGGCAAAGCCGAAGACGCCGCGGTACAGCGGGTGATGGGGATTGATCAGGCCCTTGGCATCGGGTGTGGTGACGAAGGGGGCATGGGTCATTTCGGCGAAATGCATGATGGCGTCGATGGCCTCGCCGCATTCGCCGCCGATGATCAAGGTCGTCTTGTTGGCCTTGCGCACCGATTCGAGCAGCGCCCTGACCATGTCTTCGTCCACCAGCGAGGGCTTGCGCAGCAGCGCACGCAGCTGCTCGGGCGACAGGCGCGGCTCGACCTGCGCGCGCATGATGTCCAGCGGGATCGACAGGTGCACCGGGCCGTAGGGAGCCTGCGATGCCCGCATCAGCGCATGCACCAGCTTGGTCTCAAGCTGATCGACGTGGGAGACCAGGGTGTTGTAGCGCGTGCAGTGGCCGAACATGCCCACCGTGTTGATGCCGGTGCAGGCCGATTCCTGCAGCGCACCTTTGCCAAAGACCGGCAGCGAGGGCTGGCCGGTGATCACCAGCATTGGCACGCCGTTGTCGTAGGCGCATGCCACGCCGGTGATGAGGTTGGTCGCGCCGGGGCCGGAGGTGGCGCAGCACACGCCGATCTTGCCGGTTTCCCGCGCATAGCCATCGGCCATGAAGGCCGCGCCCGCTTCGTGTCGCGCCACCACGGGACGCAGACCGCCGCGGCGCATGCTCACGGCCATCGCGTTGTAAAGGGGCTCGATTGCCCCGCCAGGGACACCGAAGACATGTTCCACCCCGAGTGCTTCGAGGTAGGAAACAATGAGGGACGCCACGCTCACCTGGGCAGCAGGGGGCGTGAAAGACAGTACCGCAGACATCTGAGCTCCGTTTGTTACATCAAAAATCGCTGGTCACATTTAGAAACAACATCAGCGTGGGCGAGAATGCCTCCGCCGGCGCCGTTCGTCACCCCCCCTGTCACGGGCCTGGCAGTGCTGCAATCGGCAATTTCGGTGATTGCACACACTTGACAACAGTCACGCCTGCGATCGGCTGGCGCGCGTCAGAATGAGGGGTGGCTGCAGTACCGCATCGAATGGGGAGATACCGGTATTCAGTGGCCGGACAGCACATGTGGCGTTTTTTGTTTTCGGCATGCAGGCTTGAACGGCGAACGGCGATGAGGCGGCTGTGCGCTGCCGCATTGGCGGCGTCCGCGGCGATGGCGCTGCCGGGGGCATGGGCTGCCGAGGAAGACGTGCTGCGCTCGAGCGTCGCCGTGATCTTTCCCGACATCGGCGAGCCCTATCGCAGCGTCTTCTCGAACATCATCGATGGCATCGAGGAGCGCATGCGGGGCAAGGTCGCCAGCTTTCCCTTGGCCATGGGCGCCAATCCGCCCGGGCTGGCTGACACATTGCGCCAACGTGACATCCGGGCCGTCATCGCTCTGGGGCGCAGTGGGCTGAAGGCGGCTTCCGCGCTGGACAAGCAGGTCAACATCGTGGCTGGCGGCGTGCTGTCGGTGCCCGAATCCGAGACCCAAGGCATGCTGGTGCAAAGCCTGGCGCCGGATCCCGCCTTGCTGTTTGCCCGCCTGAAGAACTTCGTGCCGGGGGCCAAGCGCGTCTTCGTCGTATACGATCCGCGCCAGAACGATTGGCTGATCCGCCTGGCGAGGGAGGCCGCCAAGGCGCAGAATCTGGAGTTGCTGGCGCTGGAGGCCGAAGACCTCAAGACCGCGGTGCGCCGCTACCAGGAGGTTCTGGGCACCATGAGCGGCCGCCGCGATGTGCTCTGGCTGCCACAGGACACCACCACGGTGGACGAATCGGCGGTTCTGCCTCTGGTCTTGCGGGATGCCTGGGACCAGAATCTCCCCGTCTTTTCAAGCAATGTCGCGCATGTGCGGCGCGGCGTGCTGTTTTCTCTGTATCCCGACAACGTCGAGATCGGCCGCTATCTGGCGGGGGCCGCGCTGGCCTCCTTGCAGACGGGCGTCTCGCCGCCAAAGGGTATCCAGGCACTCAAGCAGGTGCGCACGGCCGTCAACACCAGGACGGCCGATCACTTGGGCATCGATTTGCGCGCGTCGCAGCAGCGCATCCATCTGGTTTTCCCGGGGCAATGAGATGACAAGCGCACACGCCTCGCTCCCCATGCGTCAGCTCACCCGCATCCTGCGGGGCATGACTTTCAACCAGCAGTTGCTCGTGGCCATGGCCGTGGGCGTGCTGTGCATGGCGCTGTTCTCGTCGGTCGGCAGCGCCTGGCAGGGCAGCCGGCAGGTCCGTGACAACCTCATGCAGCAGAGCCTGCGCATCGCCTCGACGCTGGCCACGCAAAGCCAGCTCGCGCTCTTGTCGGCCTCGCCCGAGAACGCCGCCGACGCCGTGGCCGCCACCCTGGCCTTCCCCGATGTGCTGCGTGTGGAGGTCCGCAGGCCCGACAGCAGCTTGCTGCTGGCCAAAGGCATCGTCACCGCTGGCCAGCCCGAGCAGCCCGAGGTCCCGCATCCGGCCCCGCGCGACGCCTATCTGGAAAGCGAAAGCGACGAGGCCTGGCGCTTCGTGGCGCCTGTATGGACCGCGCGTTCCGAGACACCCTTCGACGTCGTGGCACCCACGGACGAGTACCTGGGCCATGTCGTGGTGGTTCTGAGCAAGTCGACGCTCAGCCGCATGGTGACCAACATCTTCCTGGTCAACATGCTGTCGTCTTTCTTCTTTGCCGGCGTGTTCCTGGTGGTGATCCGCTTCCTGTGCGCCCGGCTGACGCGGCCGCTGGGGACCTTGTCCGATGCCATGTCGCGCGCGGAGCAGGGCGAGTCCCAGGTGCGCACCGTGGTCGACGGTCCGCGCGACATCCAGGTCATGGCCCATGCCTTCAACCGCATGATCGCCGCCCTGCAAGAGCGCGGCATGGAGTTGCAGAACCACCGCGACCACCTCGAAGAGCTGGTGCATGAACGCACGAACGAGCTGCAGCGCGCCAAGGAGCGCGCCGAAGTGGCGAGCCAGGCCAAGAGTGATTTCCTGGCACGCATGAGCCATGAGTTGCGCACGCCCTTGAACGCCATCATGGGTTATGCCCAGATCATGAAGATGGACCGCACGCTGACCGATCGCCACCAGGGCATCCTCAGCACCATCCATGGCAGCGGCGAGCACCTGCTGACCTTGATCGTCGACATCCTCGATCTCTCTCAGATCGAGGCGGGCAAGACCAGCTTGCAGGCCGGCGTGGTGAATCCGCGGGCCTTGACGTCGATGCTGGACGACATCATCCGCATCAAGGCCGCGGAAAAACAGCTGACCTTCCTGGCCGGCTGCGACGAGGCCTTGCCCCCGGCCGTGCTGGTTGACGAAAAGCGCTTGAGACAGGTCCTGCTCAACCTGCTGAGCAATGCGGTGAAGTTCACCCACGTCGGTGTGGTCAGCCTGAACCTGCGGCTGGTTCCTCAGGCGCAGCCGGAGCCCGGCATCGTGCGTGTGCGCTTCGAGGTCCAGGATTCGGGCGTTGGCATCCGGCCGGAAGACCAGCGCCGCATCTTCGAGCCCTTCGAACAGGCGGGCGATGCGCGCAGCCGGGCGGCCGGCACGGGTCTGGGCCTGGCCATCAGCCGGCAGTTGGTGCGCCTGATGGGCAGCGAGCTGCACCTGCAGAGCGAGCCGGGCCAGGGCAGCCTGTTCTGGTTCGAGCTGACGCTGCCCTGTACCGAAGTGGCCGCTGAGCGCAAGGCCGCGCCGCCGCCACCGGTGATCAGAGGCTACGAAGGCCGGCGTCAGCGGGTCCTTGTCGTGGACGACGTCGCGGCCAATCGCGAGATGCTGGTGGCGCTGTTGCAGCCGCTGGGCTTCGAGACGGACGAGGCGATCGATGGGCAGGATGCGCTCGACAAGGTCCAGCAGTGCACCCCCGATCTCATTTTGATGGACCTGACCATGCCGGTGATGGATGGCCTGGAGGCCACGCGCCGGCTGCGCGAATCGGCCGCATGGCGTCACATCCCCATCATCGCGCTGTCGGCCAATGCGGCCAGTGCGCATCGCGTCGAGGCCCTCGGGGCGGGTGCCGATCTCTTCATGTCCAAGCCATTCGAGAGCACGGCGCTCCTGCGCAACATGGGGCAGTGCCTGTCCTTGACATGGGTCACCGAAGGCCCGCAGGACACCTGAGGTGTCGCGGCCATGCACCGTCCGGGTTCCCGGCACTTCCCAAATCCCCAGTGAGGCCACACAATCGGCCGGTGCAAAAAACAGGAACAGACCCGTGAGCAGCTGTGTGCCCGTTCCCGTTCCATTCCGGCAGCATCCGATGCACATGTCGCTGCGTGGCGCCATGGCTTGCTTCGTGGCCCTGTCGCCTCTGTGGCTCTGCTCCCATGCGCAGGGTGCCAGCGAGGAAGAGGAGCTGTCCCTGGCTTTTGGTGACAAGGCCACCATCAGCATCGCCACAGGCAGCGAGCAAGCCTTGCGGCGTGCGCCGGCCGTGGCCACCGTGATCACGGCCGAAGACATCCGCGCCATGGGGGCCAAGGACCTCGACGAGGTGCTGGAAACCGTCCCGGGCATCCACGTGAGCCGCAGTGTCCAGGCGTATGCCCCCCTGTACTTCATCCGGGGCGTCGCGAGCGAATTCAACCCGCAGACCCTGATGCTGCAGAACGGCGTGCCCATGACCACGCTCTTCGTGGGCAACCGCGGCAACGTCTGGTACGGCTATCCGGTCGAGAACATCGCCCGCATCGAGGTGATCCGCGGCCCCGGCTCGGCGCTGTACGGCGCCGATGCTTTTTCAGGGGTGATCAACATCATCACCAAGACGGCGGCCGATTCGCCCGGCACAGAGGTGGGTGTGCGCGCGGGCTCCTTCAACACCTGGGACGGCTGGGTGCAGCACGGCGGCCAGCTCGGCCCGCTGGACGTGGCAGCCTTCGTGCGTGTGGGCCAGACCGACGGCTTCAAGGAGCGCATCGACGCAGACACCCAGACTGCCCGCGATGCCGTCCACGGCACGCAGGCCAGCCTGGCGCCGGGCAATGTGAACAACGGTTTCGATGCCTTCGATGGGCATCTCGACCTGCGCCATCAAAAGCTTCGCATGCGGCTGGGTTACAAGCTGCGCGACCGTGGGGGCACAGGCCCTGGGGTCAGCGGTGCGCTCGATCCCATCGGCCGCGCCAAGAGCGAGCGCGTCAACGCCGATCTGTCCTGGAGCGGCCTGCGCCTCAGCGAGGGCTGGGATGTCGGCCTCACGGCCAGCTACTTGTCTTACTCGCAGCAGTTCCCCACGCCGCTGCGTCTGCTGCCGCCTGGGGCCGTGACCTTCGGTGGGGCCTTCCCCAATGGCGTGATCGGGGCGCCTCAGACCTGGGAGCGGCAACTGCGGCTGTCTGTGGTCAGCACCTACACGGGCTTTGACAAGCACCACATCCGCGTGGGCTTCGGGCATGACGACCTCGACCTGTACCGCACGCAGGAGTTCAAGAACTTCAGCATCGTCGGGGACATCGCGCCGCTGCCCGGTGGCGAGGTCATCGAGGTGCCGCAGGCCGATGCCTTCCTGGTGCCGCATCGCCGCCGCGTCGACTATGCCTACATCCAGGACGAATGGCGTGTGGCGCGAGACTGGACCGTGACGGGCGGCGTGCGCCACGATCGCTATTCCGATTTCGGTGGCACGACCAACCCGCGTGCGGCCATCGTCTGGGACGCGAGCCTGGATGTCACGGCCAAGCTGCTGTATGGCCGGGCCTTCCGCGCGCCGGCCTTGACCGAGCAATACAGCATCAACAACCCGGTGCTGCGCGGCAATCCCAACCTGCGCCCCGAGACCATCCAGACCGTCGAGGCCGCGCTGGCCTGGCAGGTGCGCCCCGATCTGGATGTGAATGTCAGCGCCTTCCGCTACCGGATGAAGGACATCATCCGCACCGTCCAGACGGAGTGGAGCAACACGGGTGCGCAGCATGGCCACGGGCTCGAGCTGGAGTCCACCTGGCACGTCACCCGCTCCTTGCGCTTGCAGGGCCACTATGCCTGGCAGCAGTCCACCGACGAGGTCAGCGACGAAGATGCCGGCTATGCGCCGCACCACCAGTTCTTTGCCGGCCTGGATTGGCGCATGTCGCAAGGGTGGTGGCTGGGCGCCAAGCTCAAGCACGTGGCGCGGCGCCATCGCACCGAGGGCGACACCCGGCCGCAGATCGACGACTTCACCACGGTGGACCTGACCGTGCGTTCCGCGGAGAGCGCCGGCAGGGGCTGGGAGTGGACGGCCGCTGTGCGCAACCTGCTCGATGAGGTGGGGCGCGAGCCGACCGCGCCGCCGACTCTGGGCGGCTCGATCCCTGGCGATCTGCCCTTGGCTGGCAGGGCCTTCTACGTCCAGGCCAGTTACCGCTTCTGATGCGGGTCCGTGGCCTGGGGCTTGCTCACAGCAGGCTCATGCCGCCATCGACCACGATCTCCTGACCGACGATGTAGGACGAATCGTCGCTGGCCAGGAACACGGCCACCTTCGCCACTTCCTCCGGCGCACCGAAGCGCTTGATGGGCGACTTGCGCTGCACCTCTTCCTGCACCGCGCGCATGGCCTCATCGGGCATGCCGAACTTGCCCCACATCGGTGTGCTGATGGGGCCCGGGCTGATCGCATTGACGCGGATGCCGCGCCCGATCAGCTCCAGGCCGAGCGACTGGACCAGCGAGCGCAGGGCGGCCTTGCAGGCGGCATACACACTGAAGTTGGGCGAGCCCATCTGGTTGGTGATCGAGGTGGTGGCGATGACGCTGGCTTGCGTCGACAGCAGCGGCAGCGCTTTTTGCAGTGTGAAGAACACGCCTTTGAGGTTCACCGATGTCATCTCATCGAAGTGGGCCTCCGAGACCGCTTCGAAAGGCGCCGGGCCGGCGATCGCTGCATTGAGCACGAGCACGTCGATGTGCCCCCATTGCGCCTTGAGGGTGGTCATCGCTTCGTCGATGTCGGCCACCTTGCCTGCATCGCAACACAGCGTCAGCACCTCGCCCCCGAGGGCTTCTTTGGCTTGCGCCAAGGCCTGTGCATTGCGGCCGGTGATGGCCACGCGCGCGCCTTGCGCGAGGAATGCCTGAGCGGTGGCCAGGCCGATGCCGCTGTTGCCGCCGGTGATGAGGGCGGTCTTGCCCGATAACTTCTGCATGGGGGTCCTTTGGATCGAATCCGCGGATTCTTGCAGTCCGCTGCTTGCACGGGCACCCCGCGCCTCGGTGCCCGGTGTATGCAAAGGCCGCTTGGCCGTGAAGCTTGTCACGACATCGCCGAGCATGTGCAATGACAGTGCTCAATCGACCGCAGGCCTGACCGAAAGCCTGCGTTAGGGGCAATCACGCCGTCCCTGGTCGCGTGGGTTCGAAACAAGAGGGAGTTGGATCCACCGCGGCAATCACCATCCCACCATTGAGGAAGAACCCATGCGTCTGAAGAAATGGATTGGTTTGGCCCTGGCAGCTGCGGCTGTCCAGCCCGTCTTGGCGACTCCGCCTGCACCCAAGAAATCCAGCTTGCCGCTGCTGGTGATCGGGGCCTCCTATGCGGAAGGCAAGACACCGTTCAATGGTGCGCTCGCACCGCTGGGCGGCATCTCCGTGGGCTTCGGTAGCTACCTGAGCATCGGTCAGGCGCTGACGCGGCAGCCCCAACTCACAGGCTTCGTCATCAATGAAGGGCAGGGCGGCGCCACCACCTTCGCGCGGGCCTATTGCCCCTTGGGTGCGAGCACATGCGGGCCCGCCGCATGGGACAGCTATGAGACCCAGCTGCAAAGGGCCCTGGCCCGCGTGGCCACCCCGCCGACGTTCACGAGCTACAACGCCAAGTACGTGGTGGTGCTCACACCCAATGACTGCCTGCATGCCGACGCGTTCGGTGTGCCGCAGTCGACCACGCAGCCTTGTTCGCTGGGGCAGTTGAACCAGGTCGTCGACAGGCTGGTCGCGGTAGGCAACCAGGCCCGTGCGGCGGGGCTCACGCCGATCTTCGATGTGATGCCGCCGTACAGGAAGTTGAACCTGCCCTTGTTCGGGGCGCAGTCGGGGCTGGCCTGGGTGATCGGGGAGGCGGATTACAACGCGCTGCGTCTGCTGAGCCAGTTGCGTCTGCGTACAGAGGTGCCCGGCGCCATCGTGCTCGACATCTGGAAGGACTTTCAGCACGGGGGTGATGGCATCCATCCCACACCCGACACGGCACGCAAGGCGGCTCAGCGCATCGCCCAGGAGTTGCTCAGGCGCGATTGAGCGATGAGGGCAGGGCGTCGGCCCTGTCCTGGCCGTCTGGCGCCGGCGTGCGGGCGACGACCCATGCCGACACGCTGCGCGCGCCGCCTTCGAGCAAGGCGCGCGTCGCGGCATTCAGGGTGGCGCCCGTTGTCATGACGTCATCGACGATGGCCACGTGGCGGCCGGCGAGCCATTGCCGGCCCGCCGCGCTGACTTCGAACACGCCCTGGATTTCCTGGGCGCGCGCTTCGGCCGGCATCGTCATCAGCCGGGCGGTATGGTGCGCGCGCACGAGCAGATCGTGCCGGGCGGGCAGACCCAGGCGTGCGGCGACCCGCCGGGCGAGCAGCCAGGACTGGTTGTAGCCGCGCTCCTTCATGCGCTGGTGCGACAAGGGGGTGGGCAGCACGAGGCTGACGCGCCCGCGCTTCGGAGCGACCGCCTGCGCCAGCAGATCGCCCAGGGGCTTGGCCAGGGCCGTCGCATCATGGAACTTCAAGCGGCTCAAGAGCGCGGACCAGGGCGCGATGTAGTCGAGCGCCGTGATGGTGCGGTCGAACTCCGGTGAGACATCTTCGCAGGCCAGGCAGGTGAGCGGCCCGGTGGCTGCGCCGGCCACGCCGGCCACATCGGTCACAACAGCCCTCGGGAGCGCAATGGCGCACCGTACGCACCGCGGCACAGCTTGGTGCCAACGGCTCAGGCACAGGCTGCACAGCGATTGCCGCTGCCAGCGCCGGCACAGCGCGCACTGATTGGGCAGGCTGCCGAGCAGCCCGCGCAGCAGGGTTGCGGGCGCGGGGCGGTGTGCTGCCCTGTGTGAATCTTGGCTTGAATGCCCGGGCGGCGGCGAGGATGTCATCGCCTCAATATACTGACGGCCCCTGAGGGGCGGATATCGCCCCGAGTGGCGGATCATTGCCCGACCCATGCCCCACGCCTCGCCCAGCCCTTCCGACGATCACCCTTCGGCGCCAGCCGCGCCCACCTGCGCACCCAGTGCCGTGGCCTTGCAGCGCCAGGCCCGCCGTCTGGCCGACCTACCCGAGGCGCCCTGGCTGCACCAGGAGGTGGCACGCCGCCTGGCGGCCAAGCTGGCGCCCATCCGGTTGAGCCCCACAGATTGGATCGATTGGTCCGGCTGGCTGGGAGCTGGCGCCGGATGGGTGGCCGAGCATTACCCCAAGGCGCAGCGCTGGGTGGTCGAGCCTGTGCCGGCGCTGCGTGCGCGCAGTCAGTCCGACCTGGCGCAGGGCGCCGAACGCAGTTGGCGCACCCTGTGGCGCAAGCAGGCCGCGCAGGTCTGGCTGCCCGAAGAGCTCGGCCATGCGCCATGGCAGCCTCAAGGGGTGCAGATGCTCTGGGCCAATATGAGCCTGCACGCGCACCCGCAGTTGTCTGCGCTGATGGCGCAGTGGTTCGAGCAGCTCGCGGTGGGGGGCTTCTTGATGTGCTCGGGCCTGGGGCCGGACACGGCCAGGGAATTGCGCGGGCTGTATCAGGCCTTGGGCTGGCCTTTGCCCACCATCGACTTCATCGACATGCACGACCTGGGCGACGAGCTGGTCAAGGCCGGCTTTGCCGACCCGGTCATGGACATGGAGCGGGTGACCTTGACCTGGGCCACGCCCGAAGCGCTGCTGAGTGAACTGCGGACCTGGGGCGGGAACGTGGCCCTGGGCCGGTTCCAGGGGTTGCGCACACCCCGCTGGCGCGCGCGCCTGTTGCGCGCGCTGGCTGACAATCTGGCCGGGCCGGACGGGCGACTGGCCCTGACCGTCGAGCTGGTCTATGGCCATGCGATCAAGCCTTCGCCGCGCCCCAAGGTGGCGCCAGAAACCCGCGTCTCGCTCAACGACATGCGGCGCATGGTCCGTCAACGTGACGACCGGACCTGAGACCGGTTTGGTCCCACCCGGCGGCCATTGTGTGGCGTGGATGTATCGGCCTGCAGCGATTATTGATGGAACTGCGGGTTATTCATAGCCGAGGCCCAGTCATTGCATATTGAGATGGCTCAAGTCGATGGCTAGAATGGCTTGCCTTTTTGGATCGCGCACGATGCGGTCCATGCCCCCCACCCCACCGGAGCGACCCTCCGGACCGTGTCTGTTAGGAATCTGGCGCAATGACCGCCAACTTGT
The DNA here is from genome assembly GCA_964413815.1 of uncultured Aquabacterium sp. Taxonomy (GTDB): domain Bacteria; phylum Pseudomonadota; class Gammaproteobacteria; order Burkholderiales; family Burkholderiaceae_C; genus Aquabacterium. The sequence continues at coordinate 17,293 of CAYPUS010000025.1, forward strand.
CGCCCTTTCGGCTGAAGTCATCCTCCGCGAACCGGTTCGGGGCATGGCGCACCTTGCTCGGTCAGCAGCAGGGCGGCACGGGCATCACGGCGCCTTGCGCATTCCGCGCATTCCTTGTCCCCGAATTCGTTTCTGATGCCCCTGACGTCCATCAGGCCCTGGCTGATGTCGGCCACGTGGCAAGCGCGTTCATGGCACTGTCGCCACGAAGCCGCGTCAATGGAGGCTGGCCGGCAGGGGTATTGCGAGGGCGCCCAGGCACCTGAAGATTGAGATGGGCCAATGGGCGCCCGGTCTGGCGCCCATCTTGCAAACGCCCGGCAGTGATGACCGCGTTCCAATCCTTGACGAGCCAAGACATGATCAAAGATCCTGGTAGTAGTGTGAGTCAGACGCAGTGGGTACAAGGGCTGTTGCCACGTGCCTCGCGTCTCTGGCAGGGAGCCGGCCTGGCTGTGATGGCCCTGGCATCGCGGGCCGCCATCGCGGCCAATGACCTGCCCGGCGGGCCGGCCGTCAACCAGATCGACCTGCATCCCCCCGTCACCAGGATCGCGGCCGAGCAGCAGTCGCTGCACAACATGATGCTCTACATCTGCACGGCGATCTTCGTCGCGGTGTTCGGCGTCATGTTCTATTCGGTGTTCAAGCACCGCAAGTCCAAGGGCCACAAGGCCGCGGACTTCCACGAGTCCACCACCGTGGAAATCGTCTGGACGATCATCCCCTTCTTCATCGTCATCGGCATGGCCCTGCCGGCCACCAAGGTGGTCGTCGCCCAGAAGGACACCACCAACGCCGACCTCACCATCAAGGTCACCGGCTACCAGTGGAAGTGGGGCTACGACTACATCAAGGGCGAGGGCGAAGGCATCGCTTTCCTCTCGACACTTGACGCCTCGCAGCGCGCGCTGTCGGATGCAGGCACCCCCGAGGGCGACGATTACCTGCTGAAGGTCGACAACCCGCTCGTTGTGCCGGTGGACAAGAAGGTCCGCATCATCACCACCGCCAATGACGTGATCCACTCCTTCATGGTGCCGGCCTTCGGCATCAAGCAGGATGCGATCCCCGGCTTCGTGC
>CAYPUS010000026.1:0-18312 GCA_964413815.1 uncultured Aquabacterium sp.
ATCCGCACCCGCTCGACGCTGCGCGCACTGCCTCGCCTGGCCGCGCGCGGCCTGATCCCCGAGGCCACCGCCGACGCGCTGGCACGCGCCTACGCCTTCTTGCGCCGGGTCGAGCACCGCATCCAGTACCTGGACGATCAGCAGACCCACCTGCTGCCCACCGACGACAAGGACCTGGCCTGGATCGCCGACAGCCTGGGCCTGTCCGCCTGCGACAAAGCGCCGCCCAGCTATGCCGAATGCCATGGCGGCACCTGCGAACTGCTCGATGCCTTGTGCAGCGTGCGCGAGTTCGTGGCCACCGAGTTCGATGCCCTCCTGCACGACGGCCGCCCGCCCAGCGCCACCGACAAGGGCTGCAAAAGCTGCGGCGGCCCGCCCATCGCGGTCGACAGCGAAGAGTTCCTGGCCAAGATGCCCGAAGAACTGGTCGAAGACGTCCGGGCCTTCGCCCAGCAACCCAAGGTGGTGATGCTGCCGGATGCCGGCAAGCTGCGCCTGGCACAACTCATCGGACGCGCCACCAAAGCCGCCTTCACCCCCTGCGATCAGCCCGGGGGCCGGCCCGGCGAGCCCACCAGCCTGGGCCCGGGCGCCGTGCGTCACTTCCTGGACTGGCTCAATCCGCTGCTGCGCCGTGACAGCTATCTGTCGCTGCTGGTCGAACGCCCCGAGGTGCTCAACCGCCTGCTGCGCCTGCTGGGACTGGCCAAATGGCCGCTGCGCTACCTGCTGCGCCACCCCGGCGTCATCGACGAACTGGCCGATCCCCGTCTGATGGAAGGCCGCTTCGATGCCGCCCTCTTCCAAAAGGAGCTCAACGAACGCCATGACGCCTGGACCCGTGCCGGCCAGGCCGACGAAGAGGCCCTGCTCGACACGCTGCGCCGCGCCCACCATGCCGAGATCTTCCGCACGCTGGTGCGCGATGTCGAAGGGCTGCTCACCGTCGAACAGGTGGCCGACGATCTCTCGGCCCTGGCCGACGCCACCCTCGACACCGCCATCCAGTGGGCCTGGCGCCAGCTTCAACAGCGCCCCGGCAAGCAAGGCGCATGGGCCGTAGGCCGTCAGCCGCACTTCGCCGTCATCGCCTACGGCAAGCTGGGCGGGCTGGAACTGGGCTATGGCAGCGACCTCGATGTCGTCTTCCTTTATGACGACACCCTGGACGACGCCCCCGATCCCGATGCCGGCCCCGACTCACCCACCGCCATCGACGCCTACCTGCTCTTCACACGCAAGCTGATCACCTGGCTGACGCTGCGCACCGCCGCCGGCGAACTGTTCGACATCGACACGGCCTTGCGCCCCAACGGCAACTCCGGGCTGCTGGTCACGTCCTTCCACGCCTTCGACGACTACCAGCGCCAGCGCGGCAGCAACACCGCCTGGACCTGGGAACACCAGGCCCTGACCCGTGCCCGCTGGTGTGCCGGCGAGCCCGCGCTGGCGGCGCGCTTCGAAGACACCCGCCGCAGCGTGCTCGGTTCCCAACGCGACCCGGCCGCCCTGCGGGAAGAAGTGATTGGCATGCGCGATCGCCTGCGCGAGGCCCACGCCTGCCCCGCCCATGAATTCGACATCAAGCACAGCCCCGGCGGCATGATCGATGTGGAGTTCGCGGTGCAGTACCTGGTGCTGGCCTACAGCCACCGCCACCCGGAACTGCTGGAAAACAAGGGCAACATCGCGCTGCTGGAGCGGGCCGAAAAAGCCGGTCTGCTGCCCGCCGAGGTGGGCCAGACGGCCGGCCACGCCTACCGCGAACTGCGCCGCATCCAGCACCGGGCCAGGCTCGACGACGCGCCCACCCGCATCACGGGCGAGGCGCTCGCCGGCATCGCGCCCCTTCAGGAGGCCGTCCTCACGCTCTGGTCGGCCGTCTTTCCGCCTCCTGCGGCCTGACAAACCCCCTTGCCCCTGCTTCGCTCATGGAAAACCCCTGGCCGCCTGCCCGCGGCCGGGGCGGCAGGCTCGGCTATAACTGTTCCCCCTTGACGTCCGTCGTTCACATCCCGTTCACACGCATCTGGGCGCCACGAGCGCCCATTTGAGTGCCCCGAGAAAACCCGTGGGAACTTCGATGGCGCCAACCGATCATGTGTAAGCGCCATCCCGGCCTCAGCACCACCTCCAAACAACCAACCAGCCAGATCATGTCAACCCGCCTGCACGCTTTTGCCCGCCAACGCTCCGTCCGCCTGATGACCCTGCTGCCCATCGTCGTCGCCGCCACCCTGGCCGCCGGCTGTGGAGACAAGTCCAAGCCCGAGGCCAAGGCCAGCCAGGCGGCAGCCCGTGTCAACGACGACGAGATCACCGTCCACCAGATCAACCAACTGCTCGAGCGCCAGCAAGGCCTCAAGCCCGAGCAAATGGACTCGGCCAGCCGCCAGGCCCTGGAAGGCCTGATCGACCAGCAACTGGCCGTGGCCAAGGCCGAAGAGCAAAAGCTCGACCGCGACCCGCAGGTCGTCCAGTTGCTCGACTCCATGCGCCGTAACCTGCTGGCCCGCACCTACCTGAAGAAGTGCGCAAGTACTACGACGAAAAGCCCGCCCTGTTCGCCGAGCGCAAGGTCTACGCCCTGCAGGAATTCACCGTGCCGGCCAGCCGCGAGCAAGCCGCCGCCGCCATCGAGAAGCTCAAGACCGTGCACACGCCGGCCGAGTACGCCGAGGTGCTCAAGTCTGCCAACCTGAAGTTCAACACCAACCAGGTGACCCAGGCCGCCGAAGGCCTGCCGCTGGCCATCCTGGATCCGCTGAGCAAGGTCAAGGACGGCGAATCGCTGTTCATCACCGGCAACGACGGCTTCAAGGCCGTGCTGGTGCTGGCCACGAAGGCCCAGCCCGCTTCCTTCGAGCAGGCCAAGCCCGCGATCGAGCAGTTCCTCACGGTTGAGCGCCGCCGCAAGTTTGCCCAGCAGGAAATCAAGAACCTGCGCGCCGCCGCCAAGGTGGAATACATCGGCAAGTTCGCCGAGAAGCCCGCCTCGGGCGCCGAAGCCGCGGCACCTGCCTCTGCTGCCGCACCTGTTGCTCCCATCGCCGCTACGCAGGAACCCGCAGCAACCGAAACTGCTGAAGTCGCCGCACCTGAGGCAAGTGGCACAGGAATCGATGCCGACGCCCTGAATAAGGGTCTCTCTGGCTTGAAATAATCAGCAAAAATAGGGGCGGGGTTCCGGTCACGAAAAGCGTGCCGCCCGCCCACGAAGCCAGGCAGGTATCGCACAGGAAGCTGTATGACGTTTGAACAATTGATCCGCATCGTGCTGGCCAGGAAAAAGCTGGCAGCATCGGTATTCCTCACGATCCTGCTGCTGACCCTGCTGATCAGTCTGATCCTGCCCAAGAGCTACCTGGCCACGGCCACCGTCGTGGCGGACATCAAGCCCGACCCCGTCAGCGGCCTGTCCCAGATGGGCATGACGACGCAGTCGAGCTACCTGACGACCCAGGCCGACATCATCCAGAGCCCGAACGTGGCACTGCGGGTGACCCGCATGCTGCGACTGGCCGAGACCCCTGCGATGAAGGAAAAGTGGCAGCGCGAGACCGAAGGCAAAGGCGATTTCGAAGCCTGGCTGGGCGAGTTGATCGGCCGCGGCCTGAAGGTCAAGCCATCGCGCGACTCCAATGTGCTGGAGATCAACTACAAGGGTGCGGACCCGGTGTTCTCCACCGTGCTGGCCAACACCTATGCCAAGGCCTACATCGACTCCGTGGTGCAGATGAAGGTCGACCCCGCGCGCAAGTATGTGGAGTTCTTCGAGGACCGTGCCCGCGCGGCCCGCACCAAGCTGGAAAACGCCCAGGCTCGCCTGACCGAGGCCCAGCGTGAAAAAGGCATCCTCGCCTCCGACGAGCGCATGGACGTGGAAACCGCCCGCCTGACCGAACTGGCTGGCCAGTTGGTGCTGTCCAAGGCCATGATCGCCGAGACCTCCAGCCGCAACACGGCCGCCCAGAAGCAGGGCGACAACCTCCAGGACGTGATCGCCAATCCGATGATCTCCACCCTGAAGGCCGAGCTGTCGCGCCAATATGGCCGCCTCAACGAGCTGCAGTCCCGATATGGCGACGCGCACCCCGTCATCATCGAGGCCAAGGCCAACATCAAGGAAATCGAAAGCCGCATCCGCGGCGAAACTGCGCGCGTGCAAAGCAGCGTCGGTGTCACCAACAACATCGCCCACAGCCGTGAAGCCGCCGTCCAGGCCGCCTTCGAAGAGCAGCGCAACAAGCTGCTGACCATGAAAGAGCAGCGCGCCCAACTGGCCGTGCTGGAGCAGGAAGTCAACAATGCCCAGCGCGTGTACGACGCCATCCAGACCCGCCTCAGCCAAGTCAACCTGGAAAGCAACAGCGCCCAGAGCAACATCTATCTGCTGAGCGCCGCCACCGAGCCATCCGAACACGCCTCGCCCCGCCTGGCCCTCAACATGATCATCGCCTTCTTCCCTGCCACGCTGCTGGCTGTGCTGGGCTGCATCGGCGCGGAAATGCGCGACCGCCGAGTGCGCGGCGCCAACGACCTGCGACTGATTCCCGAAGTTCCCGTCATCGGCTTCATGCCCCATCCTCTGTCCAAGAAGAAGGCGCTCAAGCAAATCAACGAGTCCCCGTTCGCCCGGAGCTTCGCGCTGTCCGGCGGTGGAGCCAAGGCCAGCAAGGGCCTTCTTTCCTAAGGCAGTAGAAGTATGAAACCCAGCTCTTCAAGCGCCCACTTCCGAGCGTCGACGCTGGGAGGTCCCGCAGGCGGCTTCCCCGAGACACAGCAAATGGACAAGGACAGGTCCATCGGCGAGATCATCAGCCAGGCCAACAACCTCTCGCCCGAGCAGATCGAGCAGATCCTGGCCTACCAGCGCGAAAATGGCGTGCGTTTCGGCGAAGCCGCCGTGGCGCTGGGCCTCGTCAACAACGACGACGTGCTCTGGGCGCTGGCGCAGCAGTTCCACTACCCCTACGTCACCGAGTCCGATCCCACCAAGGGACTGCCCGCTGAACTGGTCGTGGCCACGCAGCCGTTCTCGGCGCGCGCCGAGTCCTTCCGCAGCATGCGCAGCAACCTGATCATGCGCATGTTCAGCGACCCGGTGGCGCCGCGCCAGGCGCTGGCGGTCATCAGCCCGAACACCGGTGATGGCAAGAGCTACTTTTGCGCCAACATCGCGGCGGCGTTTTCGCAGCTGTCGGGCCGCACCCTGCTGATCGACGCCGACATGCGCAACCCGCGCCAGCACGAACTGTTCTGCCTGGGCGAGCCTTCCGGTGGCCTGTCGGCCATCCTGTCGGGGCGCGCGGCCAGCAACGTCATCCAGCCTGTCAAGCAACTGCCCAGCCTGTTCGTGCTGCCGGTGGGCACCACGCCGCCCAACCCGCTGGAGCTCGTCGAGCGTCCTGCCTTCGGCCTGCTGATCCGCGAGCTGCTCACCAAGTTCGACCGCGTGATCGTCGATACACCGGCCGCTTCGCTGGGCTCCGACGGTGCCGTGATCGCTGCCAAATGCGGCGCCGCCCTGCTGATCGCACGTCAGAACCACAGCCGGCTCGACGACATCAACCACATGATCGGCACCGCCGGCATTGGTTCGACCAAGATCGTGGGCACGGTCATCAATGAGTTCTGAGCCGGTTGCCGGCAAGGGCGACAGCACCCCGCTTGTCTCCGTTGTCATCGTCAACTACAACGGCAAACGGTTCCTCGAAGCCTGCCTGCACGCCGTCGCGACCGTCGCCTTTTCGCGCTACGCGCACGAAGTCATCGTGGTCGACAACCAGTCGAGCGATGGCAGCCAGGCCCTGCTGAGGCAGTGGCCCGGCATCACCTACATCGAATCGGCCGTCAACACGGGCTTCACGGGCGGCAACAACCTGGGCGTCCAGGCCGCGCGGGGCGACATCGTGCTGCTGCTCAACAACGACACCCGGGTCGAAACCTGCCTCGACCCCATGGTCGATGCGCTGCTGTGCGGCGGCACCGGGGTCGTCGGCTGCCGGCTTCTCTATGGCGACGGCCGCATCCAGTTCTCCTCCGGTCACGAACACACGCCCCTGCGCATCGTGCTGTCCTGGCTCGGCCTGGAAAAGCAGGCGTGGCTGCCGCCCGTCTTCCGGCGTCTCGAGACCCACCCTGGTTTCTACGAGCAGAACCACTCGCAACTGGCCTGGGTTTCCGGGGCGGCGCTGATGACCCACACAGCCCTGTGGCGGCAACTCGGCGGCCTCGATGAAAGCTACTTCATGTACTGCGAAGACGTGGACTACTGCCGCCGCGTTCGCCAGACCGGCGCCGCGGTGGCCTACACCGCTGCCTCGACCATCACGCACTTCGAAGGCGCGGGCAAGGAGTGGATCGGCATCAACGCCTTGCTGCGCACGGCGCGCTCTTATGTGCTGTACGTCAGCAAGCACTTCGGCTCTGCCCGATCGCGGTTGATGGCCTGCGCACTGGGCCTGCTGTTCATGGGGCGTGCCGTGGCCTTCCACGGTTTGTCCGTCCTGCGGCGACACGTCGATGCGCGCCGCCTCAACTCGAACAAGGCCCGGGCCTTCCGCGAAGCAGGCTCCCAGCTGCTGCATTGCGCGCTCACGGGCATGACCCCCAAACTACCATGAGCTTGTTCACGGCATTGGTCCTGGCCGTCATGAGCCTGACCCTCTTCGGCCACTTCGTGCGCACGGTGGTCTTTCTCATCGGCGGCCCGTCCGGCACGATCACGGCGGTCCGCGATGTGCTGGCCATCGCGCTGGCGTTCATGGGCCTGATGCGCGCCAACCCGATGAACTCCCCCCGGTTGCTCTGGGGGCTCATCATCGTGTTCGTCAGCATCCTCATCTACCTGGCCATCGCCGCCGCCGAGGATGCCTATCTACCGGGCATCTACTTCTCCCGGACCTACCTGCTGCCCATCTTCTTCATGATGGCCCTGGCCGGCGCCATCACCGCCGCGGACGACCGCGAAAAAGAGAACATCCTCAAGACAGCGATCTGGATGGGCATCGGCATGGTTGTGCTGGCCATCGGCCTGTATGGCGCCGCGCTGATGGACCCGGCCATTGCTGGCGTCCTCATCAGCGGCAATGGCGAGAGTGTGCTGCCCTTTGCCTGGTACATCGCCGGAGGCAACTGGCTGCGCATGGGCCTGCCCGCCATCAGCCCCAACGCGCTGGGCTTCTTCATGGCGCTCAACGTCCTGCTGATGACGCTGCTGATCGGCCGCAACTCGGCCTTCCTCAAGCGGACGCTGCCCATCATTGCCGCGCTGATGCTGGTCACCATGCTGCTGACCTTCTCGCGCAGCGCCATGCTGATGTGCATGGTGGGGCTGCTGGCGCTGTGGATGCTCAACCAGATCCACATCCCGATGAATGTCATCTGGGCCACCACCGTGGCCGGCGCCACGCTGCTGATCGTCGCCATGATCGGCGTGGCCACCGTCGCGCCAGATGCGGGCGACAAGATCCTGCACTGGGTGGAGCTCAACCTTTCGGGTGACGACCCCTCCCTGCAAGGCCACATGGACACCTTCAAGGACGCGCTCGACGCCTTGCCCAAGTTCTATCTCCATGGCTTCGACAAAGGCACCGTCGGCCCCAAGGCGCAGATCTTCACGCACCAGATCAACCACGTCGAAAACACCTTCATCGGCATCTTCTTCGACATGGGCTTCTTCCTGGGCGCCTTCTTCATGACGGGCTGGGGCCTCATGCTCAGCCACTTCTACAGCTCGCGCGCGCAGATCGCGGCGCTGGCCGCCTTCGTGGTGTGCGCCCAGTTCCTGCCGTACTACGCCGAACCCGACGCCCTGATCAGTTTCGTTTTCGTCTTTGCCCTGATGGGCCTGGTGGGCGACAAAACAAGGCGTGCACCTGCACTCAGGTAGCGCCATCAGCGGTTGACGAAAGAGGCAGTTCACATGGGCATCCGGGTATCGGAACTGGACATGGCAAAAGGCACGGCCATGGCGCTCGTCGTCATCGGTCACGTCGTCTCGCGCAACAACTACGCGCCAGGCGCGGAGTGGTACCTGGACTTCCGGGCGCTGATCTACCTCTTCCACATGCCGCTGTTCATGACGCTGTCGGGCATGGCACTGGGCTTGTCATGGCGTCACCGTCACGCCCTGGGCGACGTGGCCGAGCTGGTCGGCAAGCGGGTCAAGCAGCTGATGGTGCCCTTCGTCGTGTTCGGCGTGCTCATCGTTGCCGGCAAGCTGGTGGCCAGCCGCTGGACAACGGTCGACAACCCGCCGGCGGGGTTCGTGGAGGGCCTGATCTCCATCGTCATGACGCCCATGGCCTCGCCCTCGGGCTTCCTGTGGTACATCCAGGTCCTGGCCGTCTATTACCTGGTGGTTCCCTGGCTGCTGCAGTGGCAGGCGCGCTGGGCGCCCTGGGCCTTGCTGATCGTGGGGGTGGCCCTGCAGGGCCAGTCCTTCCCGACGGTGCTCAACCTCAATTACTGCGTCGAGTACCTGCCCTTCTTCTCACTGGGGCTGCTGCTGGGCCAGCACTGGCCGGGCGTGCGGGCGACGGTGCTCAGCAGACGTGGCTGGCTGTTGTGGCTGCTGCCCTTCGCGGGCGCGCTGGCTTACAGCCAGTTGCAGGCGCCGCTGCCCAAATGGCTGGTGGGTGCGCTGTCGGTGCCCTTCATCCTGACCGTGCACCAATGGGTCACCGGCAAGCTGTCAGAGGCCCTCGTCTTCATCGGCAATCACACGCTGTCGATCTACCTGATGAACACCATCTGCATCGGGGTGGCCAAGGCCGTGCTCAAGCCTGTCATTCCCTGGCAGGGGCACTACTTCTACATCCATCTGGTCGTGTTGACGGCAGCAGGCCTGCTGCTGCCCATCGCCATCAAGATGCTGCTGCTGCGGCTGCGCCCGAGCCTCAAGCAATACCTCTGAGCGGCCACCGCCGCTGGCAAAGCCTTCAGAGGATGTGCTTGGCCGAGGCCGAGTGCGTTGCGCCCATGAAGGAGCGCGGCTCGGGCAGGAAGCGGCTGAGCAATTTTTCGTACTGATCCAGGATCCGGTCCCAGGTGAACTCGGCCTGGAAGCGGGCGGTGCTCTTGGCACGCATGGCCTGGAGCGTCTCGGGATGGGCCAGCAGCTGGCTCAGCAGCCCGTCGAGATCCTGAGCGGTGCTGAAATAGCGCGCGCCCTCGCCCACCACCCAGCGGTTGAACTTGTTGTCATGGGCGACGACCGCATTGCCTGCGCCCATGGCCTCCACCAGGGAAGGATTCGTCCCGCCGACCTGATGGCCATGCACATAGAAGGCGCTGTGAAAGCGCAGGGCCTGCACGATCGCCTTGTCATAGATCGCCCCGAGGAACAGCACCTCGGGCCCGGCCGCTTCGCGCACGGCGCGGTGATAGGCATTGCCCTCGTCATAGTTGCCCAGCACCGCCAGCTTCATGCCGCGCGGGCGGCGCGAGAAGCCGGAGACGATCTCGAGGATGGAGTTCTCGGGCTCGGGGCGCGCGATCGCCGTGGCAAACCGGCCGGGCTCCAGGCCATAGGCGGCCAGCACGTCGCTGGGCGACTCGGTCACAGGCGCCGCGCCATAGGCAATCGTTTCGATCTTGTCGGCACGCGCCCTGGAGCAAAGATGGTTCTTGATCTCGGGATGGTCTGCGATCAGGTGATCGCCCAGCCAGCAGCCAGCCCAGTCGTTCATCCAGAACCAGGTCTTGGCCAGCTTGCCCCACTTGGCACGCGACCACTCGATGCCATCCATGTTGATGATGTTGGGGATGCCGCGCAGCTTCAGGCGCGCGCAGAAAGATGCGGTGTTGTAGCCCAGGGTCAGGCACAGATCATTGAACTTGCTGGCGTGGGTGATGGACTTCCAGTCAAAGACAACCGTGCCGGCCGCGCCCGGTTGCGACACGGGAATGCGCACACGCTCGATGCCCTGCCACTGGTCCTCGAAGGTCTCGCCGGCGCCATCCTCCTGGCAATACACCACCACGCGCCAGCCCTTGTCCCGCAAGTAGAGCGCCAAGTGCTCTGCGAAGGTCTCGAACCCGCCGTGATTCGCCGGGATGCCCCGGATGCCCAGGATGCGAAGTACAGGTTGCTTCATTGTCTTGGTGTCCCGAATACAGCTTTGATTTTTTCCAAGCGGCTGAAGCCTTCCTTCTTGGTCGGTTCGATGTACGAACCTTCCCCGAACTCATTCCAGCAACAAATGACGCCCATCTTGCGGGTCTTGGCAGGGTAAGCGTCCATCACAGCCTTGGCCTCCTTGAGGTGCTCCTCGAAAGAAGCCAGGGTTGCAACCGGTTGTTCGGATTCCGGCGCCTTGCCGCCCCAGGGGCGGTCATCCCAGCCGGAAGAGATCGGCACGATGTAATTCAAAGGGCCGTTTTCCAGGATCCAATTCCAGTTGGTCCGATATGCATGCCGCATGCCACTGAAACTGCGCGCCTTGGGCGTGGCCGATGTCGGGTCGCCCTTGTATCCTATGTGATAGTTGTAGGCCGACAAGATCGAAAACCCTGCGGGGGGGGCCACCCCTTTCACCCAGTGAACCAGGCCGGGTGTGGAAGCCACCAGCGCGACACCGGGCAGACCCGCGGCGGTGGCCGCCTTCTTGATGCGATCGACCAGATCCTTGGGCGTCTTGCCGAACATGTGGGCCATGTCGGTGAACTCCTCGATGGAGAACACGAACAGCACCGGCTTGCCATCGACCCGCAGGTAGTCCGGGTCGGAGAAGTGCTGCTTGATCCAATAGCTCACCAGATCATCGAAGCCCGACAGGCCGCCTTCGAAGCGGAAATGGTTGGCCCACAGCAAGGCATAGGACATCTCCCCCGGCTTCTTGATGCGCTTGAAGACATTCAGGGTGTGGTCCAGAAAAGGCGACTTGCTCTTCCAGTAGCTGTCGAAGACCACGTAGCTGATGCCGTAGTCCTTCATCCACTGGACCTGCTGGCGCACCACCTTGGGATCGGAATCGCTGTACCAGCCCAGACGGGGCTCGCGCTCGGGAAACCGCTGGATGGGCTTCCATGGCTCGCGGAAAACCAGGCCGCCGGCACCCGAGGTCCAGCCGGGAAAATAATAGACGCCGATCTGGTATCCATCCGTCGTCGCGGCCATGCATGAGGCGCTGAACAGGCCAAGGCAGCCCAACATCAGCAGCCGACGGAGATGGCGCAACATGGCGTTTTCCTCAGATGCCGAAATACCGGCTGCGGAAATCGGAGGACACGCCCTGCTCCATGGCGGCGACGAAGTCGGCATGCAGCGCGAACGACGCATCGGTGTCGACGCCAATGGTCGACACCCGCACCAGCATGCCGTCGGCGATCTCGCCTTGCAGACCGAAATAGATCTGCGAGAGCTTGCGGCGCACGCCAGGCAGCGTGGCGCGATCGGCCAGCGTGACCCAGTAAGTGATCGCTTCGACACGTGGGCCGGCGCGGCCGAGGAGGCGGCGGGCGGTCAAGGTATGCCCATCCAGATCGATCACGGCCAAACCCTGATCCGCGATTTCGAAGCCCTGCGCGCGGTAGCAGAACTCAGGCCGGTGTGCTGCCGTGGCCTCCGAGTTCTGATCACTGCCGTACGCGATTGTCAGCATCACACGCTGGCCCTTGCTGTTGACGTAAGTCCTGGACAGGACTTGAGAATACAGGGCGTCCAATTGGGCCTGAACAGTGGGATCGGGCAAAACCTGGGCGATCGCGACATCCTCCCGCCAATCGCCGAAAGTTTGGGGAACCTGCTTGGCCAGCACGATGGGCGGCAGGTCATCGGCCAGCTTGTGATTGGGCGTCAGGGCATGACCGAGCGTCACCCCCAGCAACAGCAGGATGAAGGCGACGATGACCGAAGGCGGCACCCGCCTGACGGCGCCATCAAGAGGCATGTTGACGTTGGACATTGTTCTTGTCGAAGAAGACCGCAAGCACCCGGTCGAAGGCGTAGGTCAAGGTCAGGGCCACGGAGAACAGCACCAGACCGGCCAAGTTGTGCACGAAACCCTGTCCGACTTCATCGCCGAGGTGGAAGGTGACCAGCACCAGCACGATGACGCGGATGCAATTGGAGACAAAGGAGATGGGCAGGATCATGATGGCCAGGGCGATGTTGCGCGCCTTGGACTTGTAGTCCATCAGCTTCATGTAGAACAGGCCCAGCGCCTCGAGCGTGAAGATCGAGTTCAGGCCCGAGCAGGCATCGGCCACCAGCAATTGATAGGGGCCGACCACCAGGGTCACACCCGAGCGGCCAATGGGATAGCCGACGGCATGCAGGATCATCTCTGCGCAATAGGACACGGCCGACTTCAAGGGCAGCGTCAGCGCCTGCGCCAGCACCCCGGGCACCGGCACCATGAAGAGCAGGAAAAACAAGGGGAACCAGACCAGGCGCAGCCCGGCCCAGCCCCTGAGCAGCAGCACGCTGGCCGACAGGGCCAGGATTTGAGACAGGGCCTCGAGGCTGTCGATCTTCTGCGAACGCCCGACGATGTACATCGCCACGCCCGCGGTCAGGATCAGCAGGCCGGCAATGGGCGCGGGCGCACTCTTGAGCGCGAAGAAACGGTGACGCTCACCCCAAAGCAGCCACAGGCTCAGGGCCAGGATCATCGGGCCGTGCCCATTCTCATCCTGAGCCCACGCCGTTTGCGCCAGCGTCACATAGGTCGGGATGTAGGACGCGGCCAAGCCGACCAGGAGCAACCCCAGGGACCAAAGAGGCCAGTTCGCATACTGGACCTGGGGCGAAAGCTTGGTATCGGACATGTTTGGCAAATCTCTGCAGGGCGTGAAGTCAAGGCAGCCTCTGAATTGTCTCCCAGGGCTCCGGATAGTTCCCGTGCATTACCCCCGGGTAAGCTAGGCACTTACCCGAATTGGATTCGGGCACTTGGCAAGTCCGTTAACTCTCTAACGGACCGCCGTGCGCTCGAACGCCTGCCGCAACACGCTGGCCGCGGCTTCCCACGTGTAGCCCCGCGCCTGCGCCAAGCCGCGCTCGCGGCAACGCTCGCGCAAGGACGCGTCTTCCAGCAGGGCTTGCAAGTGCCGCGCCAGTGCTTGCGCATCGCCTGGATCGAAAGTCAGGCCCGCATCGCCGACCACCTCCGGCAAGGCCGTCGAGTTCGAGGTGATCACGGGCACGCCACTGGCCATGGCCTCCAGCGGCGGCATGCCGAAGCCTTCGGCCAGCGAGGGATAGACGAAGACCTTCGCCTGCCTGAGCAGCACCGGCAATTCGGCATCGCCCACATCGCTGAGCACCCGCACATCCCGGGTCTTGGGCATGGCCGCCATGGCCGACTCGAATGCCCCGTAGCCGAAATCCCGCTGCCCCACGATGACCAGCGGCGGCACATCGGCCCCCAAGGCGGCATAAGCGGCCAGCAATGTCGCGTGATCCTTGCGGGGCTCGATGCGCCCCAGGGTCAGCACATAGCCCTGAGGCTGGAGCCCACGCGCCTGCAGCACCCGGGCGTCCTCGTCCGGCGATTGCGCAGGATGAAAAACACGGGGATCCACAGCATTGAGCAGCAGCCCGATGCGCTCGGCCGAAACCCCATAGCGCCGCGCGATTTCCTGGCGGGAGTACTCGCTGACCGTCATCAGGATGTCGGCCCGGCGCGCGGAGCGGCGGAACAACCAGCGCGAACGCCAGACGAAAAAGGGCGTGAAGAACTGCGGAAAGGGCTCGAAGAGCACGTCGTGGATGGTCACCGCGTTCGCGCCGCCAGACCACAAGGGAATGATGTACTGGGTGTGGAGGATGTCGATGCGGTGACGCCGGCGCAGCCGCGGCAGCTGCCAGCCCAGCCGGACCAGCGGGTTGGCGTGAGGCATGGACACGCAGGTCACATTCGGGCGGTCGAAGCCCTCCAGCGCCGCGAGTTCGGCCGCCTTCTCCAGGAAGAACACGAACTGGAAATCGGGGCATGCGGCCACCATGGCCCTGTACAGCCCGATCAGATGGCTTCTGGACCCCTGGAATTTGCCGTCGAAGGCATGAAAGTCGACCCCAATACGCAACATGAACCCCGGCTTCGCGCGCACCCAAAAAAGGCATTGTCGCCTGCGGTGAGGCCAAACGATTGCAACAAATCCATTGTGTTGCCGGATCGATGCGGGCGGCGGGCATTGGCATGCTCCATGCATGAACCCGCCGCAAGGCCCGGCGGCCATATCGGAGTGCGGAAAGCAAGTGCGCGGCGGTTGCATGTGTTACGTCCGCGGCAACACCCGGCCACACCGTGACCCATGCACATCCTCCGCTACAGTGGAAGGCATAAATTCACGCTCGCCGGAACGGCGACACAAAAAGGGGGCAAGATGCACGGCCCGTCCACACCCCATCTGGGGGGCCATCGGCCAGCCGCCCGGGTGGGCACAATGATGAATTGGCCAACAAACAGCGGAACTATTTCCTGATTTCAGGTCTGAACTGTTCTCTCCTACTTCACACCGCCTCGCTCTCATGGCAACACCACTAGCTACCACCGACGCGCCTCCCAGCGCTGGGTCAGCCAGACCCGGTCAAATAGAAGTCGTCGTGCTTTTGCTTGCCCTGGTGGCCATGTTCCTGCCCACCTACATGTACCTGGACGAGCATGTCTGGAGCAAGGAAGGCCAGGGCCACGGCCCGGTGATGCTCGCGCTGACCATCTGGCTTTTCTACAAGAGGTGGCCCGCCCTGGTCGCCTTGCCGGAAAAGTGTGCTGGCGGCTTCGCCTGGCCCTTGCTGGCGATCTCCATTCCCGTCTTCGTGCTGGGGCAATCGCAGGATCTGCCCGAGTTCGCCACGGCCGCCCAACTGACCCTGCTTTCCGCCCTGGTGCTGGCCTACCGTGGCACGGCCGGCTGGAAGCTCGTGTGGTTCCCCATCTTCTTCCTCATCTTCATCATTCCGCTGCCCAACATCCTGGTGCAGATCATCACGGCCCCTCTGAAAGCGGCCGTGTCGACCGTGGCCGAGAACGCGCTCTATTACGCCGGCTACCCCATCGGCCGCTCGGGGGTCACCCTGACCATCGGCCCCTACAACCTCATGGTGGCCGATGCCTGCGCCGGCCTGAACTCCATCTTCGCCCTGGAGGCCATCGGCGTCTTCTACCTCAGCATGATGGAGTACAAGAGCCGGCTGCGGAACGTCCTGATCGCCGTGCTGATCCTGCCCATTTCCTTTGTCTCCAACGTCATCCGCGTCATCGCCCTGGTGCTGGTGACCTACTACTTCGGCGACGAAGTGGGGCAAGGATTCGTCCACTCCTTCGCTGGCATTTTCCTGTTCATGGTGGCGACGATGTTCACCATCAGCACCGACTCCGTACTGGGCATGGTGCTGGGCAAGAAGCACAGCGAACGCCATGAACCCACATAAGAACATCCACCGCTTGCCCAGGTGCAACTGAACCATGTCGTTTGGCCAACTCCTCCTTATCCTGCAAGCCCGCAAGTGGCTGATCATCGTCATCGTGGCAAGTTGCTTCGGTCTGGCCTTGCTCATCTCCAATCTGCTGCCGTCCAAGTACACCGCCACGGCGGCCGTGGTCATCGATGTGAAGTCGCCTGATCCCATCGCGGGCATGGTGCTGCCGGGCATGATGACGCCCGGCTACATCGCCACCCAGGTCGACCTCATCCAGAGTGAGCGCGTCCTGCGCGGCGTGATCCGCCAACTGGGTCTGACCTCCAGCCAGCAACTGCAAGAGAACTGGCGCAAGGAAACCGAAGGAAAAGGCTCGCTGGAAGCCTGGCTGGCAGAGCAGCTGCGCGACTACCTCGAGATCAAGCCGTCGCGCGAATCCAGCGTCATCGAGATCTCCTTCACAGGCCAGGATCCGACCTTCGCGGCGGCCATGGCCAACTCCTTCGCGCAGAACTACATCAACACCACGCTGGAGCTGCGCACCGAGCCTGCCAAGCAGTATCGCGACCTGTTCGAGGCCCAGTCCAAGCAGGCGCGTGAACGCCTGGAAGAAGCTCAGCACAAGCTGTCTCAGTACCAGAACGACAAGGGTCTGCTTGCGACGGACGAGCGGCTGGACATCGAAACCCTGCGCCTGAACGAGCTGTCCTCGCAACTGGTTGCCCTGCAGGCCATCTCGGCTGAATCCCGCGGCCGCCAGGCGCTGGCCAGCAGCAACGGCGACCGCATGCAGGAAGTGCTGACCAATCCCGTGATCGGCTCGCTCAAGTCGGATCTGTCCAGGCTTGAGTCGCGCCTCAAAGAGCTCTCGTCCCGGTATGGCGATGCCCATCCGCAGGTCGCCGAGACGCGTGCCGCGATCAACGAGGTCCGCACCCGCATCGACATCGAAACCCGCAAGGTTTCCGCCAGCCTGGGGGTCAACAACTCCGTCAACCAGGTGCGTGAGCTGCAGGTCAAGGCCCAGCTGGACCAGCAGCGCCAGAAGCTGTTGAAGCTGCGCCAGCAGCGCGACGAAGCAACGGTCTTGCTGCGCGAAGTCGAAAACGCGCAACGCAACTACGACACCATCACCGCGCGCCTGAGCCTGTCGACCCTCGAAAGCCAGAGCAATCAAACCAATGTGTCGGTCGTGAAGGTCGCCTCGCCTCCGTACAGGGCCTCTTCGCCCAAGACTTTCCTGAACGCCATCCTGGCCCTGGTCCTGGGATCGATGCTGGGCATCGGCCTGGCCCTGCTGCTTGAAATTCGCGACCGCCGCCTGCGCACGGAAGAAGATGTGGAAGATGGCCTGGGCGTGCCCCTGCTGGGCACCCTGCCGACGACCCCCTCGCTCAGCGTCGCCGCCACCATCCGGCGCCTGCCCTTCCTGGGCGCCAAGGATGTTCCGAAGCTCGCGGCACCCGGTGTGTGATGCAGCCACCCTCTGCCTTCATCACGCCATCCAGCCATCGCAACATGCTCATGAATAGAACAGACCGCTTCGAAGGCCTCGCCACCCAACCACCCGTTGACCGATCCATCGGCGAGATCATTCGCCAGACGAACAACCTGAGCCCCGACCAGGTCGAGCAGGTGCTCGCCCACCAGCGCAAGCACCAGCTCAAGTTCGGTGAGGCCGCCGTCGCCCTGGGCTTCGCCAAGCGCGAAGACGTGCTGTGGGCCCTGTCGCAGCAGTTCAACTACCCCTATTCGCCGGCCAGCGAGACCAGCACGCACCATGAGCTGGTGGTGGCCAACAGCCCCTTCAGCGATCAGGCCGAGGTCTTTCGTGACTTCCGCAGCCAGCTCATCACCCAGGTGTTCGCGGCAGCGGGGGCCAACAAGGCGGTTGCCGTGGCCAGCGTCGACATCGGCGACGGCAAGACCTTCTTCGCCGCCAACCTGGCCGCGTCCTTCAGCCAGCTGGGCGGACGCACGCTGCTGGTCGATGCCGACATGCGCACGCCCCGCCAGCATCAGATCTTCGGCATCGACAGCATGGCCGGGCTCAGCGGCATCCTCTCTGGCCGCAGCGAGCCCAATGTCATCCGCCCGGTCGAAGAGCTGCCCAGCCTGTACCTCCTGCCCGTGGGCGTCGCGCCCCCGAACCCGCTCGAGCTGGTCCAGCGTCCGGCCTTCGGCCTGCTGCTCAAGGACCTGAGCTGCAAGTTCGACTACATCATTGTCGACACGCCTGCCGCCGTCCATGGCTCCGACGCCCGGGTCATCGCCAGCGCTTGCAGCGGCACGTTGATCATGGGTGGCAAGGGCCGCAGCCGGCTCGCCCCGATGAACAAGCTGATCCACGACATCCA
Source organism: uncultured Aquabacterium sp. (assembly GCA_964413815.1). Classification (GTDB taxonomy): domain Bacteria; phylum Pseudomonadota; class Gammaproteobacteria; order Burkholderiales; family Burkholderiaceae_C; genus Aquabacterium. The sequence continues at coordinate 17,734 of CAYPUS010000026.1, forward strand.
GAAAGCCTCAGGCAATGTGCTGGGGGTCGTGATGAACGAGCACCGCAGCGGCGCCAAGAAGTAAGAAAAATCCAGTTTCCACAGACAAGTAAGCAGACCCATTTTGCAGGAGTAGAAGATGAGTAAGAAGGTTGCGCTGATCACCGGCGTCACAGGACAAGATGGCTCCTATCTCGCAGAGTTTCTGCTCAAGAAGGGCTATGAAGTCCACGGCATCAAGCGCCGCGCCAGCTTGTTCAACACGGACCGCATCGACCACCTCTATCAGGATCCGCATGTCGAGCACCGCAACTTCGTGCTGCACTACGGCGACCTGACCGACTCGACCAGCCTGGTGCGCATCGTCCAGAAGGTCCAGCCCGACGAGATCTACAACCTGGCCGCGCAGTCGCACGTGGCCGTCAGCTTCGAAGAGCCCGAGTACACCGCCAACGCCGACGGCATCGGCGCGCTGCGTCTGCTCGAAGCGATCCGCATCCTGGGTCTGGAGAAAAAGACCCGCTTCTACCAGGCCTCGACCTCCGAGCTGTACGGCCTGGTTCAGGAAATTCCCCAGAAGGAAACCACCCCCTTCTACCC
>CAYPUS010000027.1:0-17375 GCA_964413815.1 uncultured Aquabacterium sp.
CTTGCCGGACGCCGTCCTGCGCCGCTCCTTCTTCCACTACATCCGCTTCCCCGATGCGGCGGTGATGCAGCAGATCGTCGAGGTGCATTTCCCTCACATCAAGAAGGATCTGCTGGCCGCGGCCATGCGTCACTTCTACGAGGTGCGCAACCTGCCCGGGCTGAAGAAAAAACCGAGCACCTCCGAGCTGATCGACTGGCTCAAGCTGCTGGTGGCAGAAGACATCCCGCCCGAGGCGCTGCAAAGCAAGGACGACAAGGTCAGCGTGCCACCGCTGGTGGGGGCGCTGCTCAAGAACGAGCAGGATCTGAGCCTGTTCGAAAAGCTCGTCTACATGGCGCGGCACAACCGCTGATGCCAAGAAAAAGGGGCCCTTCGCGGGCCCCTCTTGCTTTCAGGCTCTCTTTGAGGCCGCTTCAGGCTTTCAAGAGTTGACCCTCGGCCCTGGGCGCGGCCAGGATCACGCGGTTGCGCCCTTCGGCTTTGGCCTGGTAGAGCGCTTCGTCTGCGCGCTTGAGCAGCGATTGCAGCGGCTCACCGGGCTCGGCCGCGCAGGCCAGGCCGACGCTGATGCTGACGGATATCTGTTCGTCGTTCCACGGTATGTCGATGTGGTTGACGGCCGCCCGCAGGCGCTCGGCAGCCTGGTGGGCACCTTCTTGCAGGGTATGGGGCAGCAGGATGCAGAACTCCTCGCCACCGTAACGCGCCACGCGATCGACTTCGCGCGCCTTTGACTGCAGCGTGCGGGAGACGGCGCACAGCACCGCATCGCCGGCGGCGTGGCCGAGGCGGTCGTTGATGCGCTTGAAGTAATCGATGTCCACCAGCATGACCGAGAAGGGATCGCCAAAGCGTTGCAGGCGCTGGTCTTCGCGGTCCAGCAGGTATTCGATGGCGCGGCGGTTGAGCAGACCCGTCAGCGCATCGTGGTGGGACAGGTGTTCCAGGCGCTGCACCAGGCGGTTGACCACGATGTAGCCCAGCACGAAGCTGTTGAGGATCGACAGGGAGACCGTGGAGAAAACCAGCGCGAACTCGGCCACGTCGTCCGGCCAGTTCAGCCAGGGCCAGGTGGTGTCGGGCGTGAGGTAGGTCAGTGCCGAAATGCCGAACACCAGCACGGCCATGGCCAGCAGGCCCGTCAAGGCCCAGGATGTGCCGACCCGGTACTCGGTCTTCAGGGGCACGAAGGTTTCGCGCGAGGTGCGCCCCAGAATCCAGGCCATCGCCAGGAAATTGAGCGCGAGCGCCAGCCCTTCCATGCCGGCGGGCAGGCTGAACATGGTGTTGAACAGGGTCACGCCCAGGCCCAGCACCAGGTGGACGCCGTCCGTCTGCCTCAGCTTGAGGAAGAACTGCAGGCCTCGGCGCAGCGAGATGGCGCCCAGCACCACCAGGGCACCGGCCAGCGTCACCCGCAGGCTGAGCGAGCCGATCTGCGGCGAAATCATCAAGATCAGGGCCACGCCGTTGGACAGACTGGCGAACATCCAATGCCGCGCGGCATGGCGCGACAGGCCAAGCCAAGTGCCGCCGATCCACCACATGCCCGTCGTGAGGCCGTGGGTCAGCAGAATGAACGCGAGAAGCATGTGGCGCGTTTCCATCGGGGCGGCTCAGATTCCTGTCGAAGCAACGTAAAAGAATTGTGGCTAAGGGGAGCAGTCACTCGTTTTCGGCGGTCCCGGGACAAAATAGAGGCCGATTGCAGGAAACCCCTATGCTCATCAATTTCTTCTTTGCCTTGCGGTCTGCCCGGCTGCCGGTCACCATCCCCGAGTACCTCAGCCTGCTCGAGGCGATCAAGGGCGAGGTGATCCAGCCGTCCGTGGATGAGTTCTACCACCTGGCCAAGATGACGCTGGTCAAGAACGAGGTCCATTTCGACAAATTTGACCGAGCCTTTTCCGCCTATTTCAAGGGGATGGAGGGGGGCATCGACCTGACGCGTGACATTCCGCTCGAATGGCTGCGCAAGCATTTCGAGCGCGAGCTCAGCCCGGAAGATCGCGCCAAGATCGAGGCGATGGGCTGGGACAAGCTCATGGACCGCCTCAAGGAACTGCTGGCCGAGCAGAAGGAGCGTCACGAAGGGGGCAACAAGTGGATCGGTACCGGCGGGACCTCGCCCTTCGGCGCCTACGGCTACAACCCGGAAGGCATCCGCATCGGCCAGGACCGCTCGCGCAACCGCAGTGCCGTCAAGGTGTGGGACAAGCGCGAGTTCAAGGACTACGACGACACCCTCGAGTTGGGCACCCGCAACATCAAGGTCGCCTTGCGGCGGCTGCGCAAGTTCGCGCGCCAGGGCGCGGCCGAGGAACTGGATCTGGATAACACCATCCATGCAACGGCGGCCAATGCGGGCATGCTGGACATCAAGATGGTGCCCGAGCGCCACAACGCGGTGAAGGTGCTGCTGCTCATGGACGTGGGCGGCACGATGGACGATCACATCCACAGAGTGCAAGAGCTGTTCAGCGCCGCCAAGTCGGAGTTCAAGCACCTGGAGTTCTACTACTTTCACAACTGCGTTTATGACTACATGTGGCGCAACAACCATCGGCGCTACAGCGAGAAGATGTCCACCTGGGACATCATCCGCAAATACAACAAGGACTACAAATTGATTTTTGTGGGCGATGCCACGATGAGTCCATACGAGATCCTACAGGCGGGCGGCAGCACCGAGTACAACAACGAAGAGCCCGGGGCCGAGTGGCTGGGCCGTCTGACGCATGCCTTCCCCAACTTCGTCTGGATCAATCCGGAGCCCCAGGGTGTCTGGGGCTACCGTCAGAGCATCGCGATCGTCCAGCAACTCATGGGGGGGCGCATGTTCCCCATGACCTTGCAGGGACTGGAAGGGGCCATGAGGCTGCTCAGCAAGTAAGCATCAATGCAATCGGTCATCCGGTGGTGGACTGACTCAGGGCGGCTCTGGGAGCCGGGTAGATGGCCGCTCGTGCCTCGGCTCATGCTGGCCTTGCTCTGGGGCGCGGTCTGGGGCGGCGCACTGACACCTGAAGCGGCGCAAGCGGCTGAGGTGGCCGAGGTGGCAGCCTCCGCGCCCGTGCCCCCATCCTCCGGCCCCGCGGTGGTCGAGCTCGACGATGTGGGTGATGGCGCCGAAGGTCCGGGCGTCTCGGACCGCTCCGATGCACCGGGCCAGGCGCAAGCCGGGTCCGGCACCCCGCTGACCGAAGACCGCGGGCGGCCCGTGGCCTGGGCGCTCCACATCGACGCCCCGCCCGAACTGGCCCGGCTGCTGCGCAACTACCTGGACGTGGCGCGCTTTCAGCAAGAGGCGGCGCGCGATGCCACGCTGGCGATCCGGCGCAGCGAGCTGCGGCGCCTGGTGGTCTCGGCGCCGGAGCAGACGCGCGACTTGCTGGCCGGCGAGGGCTATTTCAACCCCAAGATCACCACCCGGGTGGGCGATGAACGCCCGGGTGAGCCGGTTCAGGTCACGATCAAGGTGGAGCCGGGGCCCCTGACGCGGGTGGGCAGGGTCCAGTTCGTTTTCGAAGGCGATCTGGACGCGCGCCTGGCAGGCAGCGACCCGCTGGCGCAGGCCCTGGTCGATCGGGTGGAAGCCGACTGGGCGCTGTCCGAGGGCGAGGTGTTCCGCCAGAGCACCTGGTCCTCGGCCAAGAACGCGGCGCTGGCACGCATCCGTGCCGATGGCTACCCCACCGCCACCTGGAGCGGTACCTCGGTGACGGTCGATGCGCAGACGAATGTGGCCACCTTGTACCTGGTCGCCGACTCGGGGCCCGGCTTCATCTTCGGCGACATCCGCGTCGAGGGGCTGGTGATGCATCCCGCTTCGGCGGTCATCAACCTGGCGCCGTTCAAGAAGGGCTCCGCCTACAGTGAAAAGCGCCTGCTGGACTGGCAGGAACGCATACAGAAGCTCAACATCTTTGACAGCGTCTTCGTCGCGACCGATCTGGACCCCAAGCAGGCCAACGCGGCGCCGGTGGTCGTCAAGGTGCACGAGTACCCGCTGCAGACCGCCACCGCCGGCATCGGCGTGAGCACGGATTCGGGCCCGCGCGTCTCGCTGGAACACCTGCACCGCAATCTCTTCATGATGGACTGGCAGGCCAAGAGCAAGATCCAGCTGGGCCGCCAAGCCTCGCTGGGCAGCGTGGACCTGACCTCGCACCCCTGGCCGGGACGTCGGCGCGGGCTGATCGCGGCCCAGGCGTCGCGGCTGATCGACGACGACGACTCCGTCAACACGGCACAGCAGCTTCGCGTGGGTCTGCTCAATGAAGGGGACCGGCTGGAGCGCACCGACTATGTGGAGATCCAGCGCGCCAAGGTGGAATCGGAAGAGGGCGTGCCACTGTCGCAGGCCACCGCCGTGGCGGCGACCTCGCAGTGGATCTACCGCGATGTCGACAGCCAGACGCTGCCGACCAAGGGCTTCACCACCCTGGGGCAGCTCTCGGTGGGCCGCAGCTATTCGGCCTTGACCGAGCCAGGCTACTTCACGCGGGCCTATGCCCGTGCCACGGGCTATCTGCCCTTGCCCAGCGAATGGCGGGCCATCGCCAGGGCCGAGATCGGCCAGGTCTTCGCCCGTGACGCCACCAGCATCCCGGACACCTTGCTGTTTCGCGCCGGGGGCGACGATTCCGTGCGCGGCTATCCCTATCGCTCCCTGGGGGTCGAGAAGGCCGGTGCCGTCGTGGGGGGCAGATCGATCGTGACGGGCAGCGTGGAGTTGGCCCATCCCCTGACCCAGCGCATGCCCAGCCTGCTGGGGGCTGTTTTCGTCGATGCGGGCGACGCCAAAGAGCGCTTTGGCAATCTGAAGGCGAACGTGGGCTATGGCGTGGGCATTCGCTTCCTGAGTCCCGTGGGCTCGCTGCGCCTGGACCTGGCCTATGGCAAAGAGGTGCAGCGCTGGCGCATGCACTTCAGTGTGGGGGTGACGCTGTGACGGTCACCTCGGTCATCGGCAAGCTGATCCGCGTTCTGCTGACCTTGGTCGTGCTGCTGCCGATCATGTTGGGCGTGGCCTGGACCCTGCTGCACAACGAGGCCATGACGGTCCGCCTGCTGCCGATGCTGCCGCCCTCCACGGTGAAGGTGATGGGCGGGCGGGGTGCCTTGCTGGGCGATTTCAGCGCGGACCGCATCGAGATCGCCTTGCCGCGGGGCGGTTATGTGCGCGTGCAGGATGTGGCCTGGAAGGGCCTCGACGTCTGGCCGGATCTGGGTGTGCGCTGGCACTTTGCCCTCAGGGCCAAGGCCCTGAGCGCCCGCCGCGCCGAGTTCAAGTGGGTGGCCGGTCCGCCCTCCACCAAGGACGAGCCTTTGTCCGATCTGGATCTGCCCTTGAGTGTCAAGGTCGGGCGGGTGCAGGTGGGCGAGGCTTACAGCAGCTATTGGGGCACGGCGCCTTTGAGGCAAGTCGATGGGGCGCTGGGCCTTCAGGTTCCGGTGGGCATGGCCGGTGCCGTGGGGCTGGGTCAACGTCAGCACACCGTCAAGCTGGCGGGCGTGGCCTGGCAGGCGTGGACGCTGTCCGGCGAAGCCAGCGCGGTCACCTCGGGCAAGATGCCCATCGATGCGGGGCTGCTGCTGCAGGGGCGCCCGGACCCGGAAGCCGCCAAGGCGGTGCAGGCCGATCTGCGCGTGCAGGGGCCGCTGGCGCACATGCAGGTCAAAGGGCGCTTGAGCCTGGCGGAGATCCCGCAGCAGGAGCCGTTGCAGAGCGAGAAGAAGGGGGCGAATACGGGGGGCGCGGCGCTGCCTGGTCCCCCGCAGGAGCTGGGTCGCGCGGAAGTCGATGCCGAAGTGGCGCCTCTGGCGCCCTGGCCGCTGAGCCGGCTGCGGGCGCTTTTCGACGATCTCGATATCGCGGCGGTGCAGCCCGGGCTGCCTGCCACCAGCCTGTCGGGCGAGGTGGTGGTCGAGCCGATGGCCAGGCAGGACCTGCAGGCGCGCCTGAACCTGCGCAACGCGCGCGCGGGCCCCTGGGACGAGGCCTTGCTGCCTCTGCGTTCGGTGCAAGGGCAGATCAGCCTGCTGGGTGCGCGCAGCGCCAAGGACCTCGCCCAGACCCTGCGCGACGGGGTGCTGGACCTGGCCTTGCAGTTGCCTTCCTTGGGGCAGGCTGAGCCGGCCGCCTTGTCGCTTCAGGGCGGCTGGGGTGGCACGCGCAGTTTGCGCGCCGACTGGCGAGGCCTGATGCCCCGCGCATTGCATGAACTGGCGCCGCCGCTGCAGTTGCAGGGCAGCCTGCTGCTCAAGCCGCAATGGGTGGATGGCCTGAGCCAACTCGCCCAGACACCCGCGGACGTGAGCCTGCAGATGCAGGGGCAGTATGGGCGGGCGTTCGCAGGTGTGGCCCCTCAGGGCAAGACCCCGCGCAATGCCGCGCCAAGGGATGCCGGGCTGCCCGCCGAGCCCATCCCCGTCAGCATGAACCTGGCCGGCCGCTATGAGCTGGGCCTGGTGTCGCTCAAACAGTGGCACATGCAGGCGATGGGCGCGCAAGCCAAGGTGGACAACAGCACCCTGCGGTGGCGCGAGGGGCAGCCGTGGCAACTGGACGCCCGGGCCGCCGTCGAAGACTTCGATCCACGGGTATGGCTGCCTTGGCCGGCGGCCGTCACCGGGGCCAACCGCCTGTCGGGGCAGATGGTCGCCAGCATCAATGGCGATTGGCGGGGGCAAGTGGCTTTGGACGTGCTGCCCAGCACGCTGGGCGGACTGCCTGTGCAAGGCCATGTGAAGTGGCTGTCGCCCCAGGCGCGCCAGCAGATGCAGGCCAGCGTGGAGATGGACCTGGGCGGCAACACCGTGGCCCTGAAGGCCGACGTGCCCTGGCGGCGCGACGCACAGGGCGGGGTGCGCTGGGGCGAGGCCGCCATGTGGGAGGGGCGCATCGAGGCAGGTGCACTGCAGAACCTGCAGTCCGTGGCCCCGCTGCTGGGCGCCACGCGCATCGGTGGCGTGATCGAGGGGCAAGGGGCCGCGAAGGGTCTGTGGCCCCGTCTGGCGACCGAGGGTCAACTGAGCGTGAGCAGCTTCCAATGGGAAACGCGCGATGGCGAGGTCTACAGCCTGGAGACGGCCAAGGCGGACTGGCAGCTGGACACCCACGCGCCGGACGCCCCGATGCACGTCAACATGAAGCTGAGCAAGGGCCAGGCCTCCATGGGGGCGATCGAGCAGGCCTCGTGGGAGCTGAACGGCACGCTCAAGTCACACCGCACCACGCTGGTGGCCGACCTCACGCACGAGCGGGAGGCGCCGCGCAAGCCTATGGTGATCCACGCCGAACTGGCTGCCGAAGGCGGCATGCTGGCCGATGCGCGCACGCAGACGCTGTCGGCCTGGGACGGACGTGTCGAGCAGCTGATGGTGCGCACAGGCGGGCTGACCCCGCGCGTGCTGCTGTTGGCCCAGCCGTTCACGGTCAAGGGCAGTTGGCTGGGTGATGCGCGCAGCCTGGTGCTGTCGCCCGTGGACATCAATGCCATGAGCGTGGGCATGACGCTGCGCAGCCTGTCGTGGCAGACCGCTTCCCATCTGGATGACCCGATCGGGGCGCTGGATCTGGACCTGCAGGTGGCGCCTTTGAACCTGGCGACCGTGCTGGCCAGCTGGCAGCCGCAGGCCGGGTGGGGCGGGGACCTGATCCTGACGGGGCACATCCGCCTGCGTCACGACCGCAACGAGCCGTGGCGCGTGGATGCCGCGGTCGCGCGGGAGTCGGGAGATCTGTCGCTCAAGGAGCCGACGATCGAAGGCAATGTGGTGCAGCGGCTGGGGATCCGGCAGGCAGGTGTGACCCTGCAGGCCCGCAACGGGATCTGGCAGCTGAGCGAGCAGTTCGATGGCCGGCTGTTCGGCCAGGCCAGCGGACGTCAGGTGGTCACCGTCGACGACCCACGGCGCCTGCCCGCGCCGAGCGATCCCCTGTCGGGCGAGCTGAACATGCAGATCCGCAACCTGCGGCCTTGGGGCGCGTGGTTGCCGGCGGGATGGCGCCTGGGCGGCCAGTTGCTGGCCGAAGCCAAGCTGGGCGGGACCCTGGCGGTGCCCCAGTACACAGGTCTTGCTGAAGGGGAAGGTCTGGCGCTGGGGCAGGCGCTGATGGGGGTCAACATCACCGACGGGGTGCTGAAGATGCGCCTGGACGGCGATCACCTCTACCTCGATCGCCTGGAAGCGAAATCGGGTGCGCAAGGCGGCCAGATGAGCGCCACCGGAGCCGTGTCGCTGGAGGAGTCGCCCGTGGTGAGCCTGTCACTCAAAGCCGAGCGCTTTGCCCTGCTGCAGCGGGTGGACCGCCGCATCGTGGTCAGTGGCAGCCTCAACGGCCTGGTGGATGCGGACGAGATCAAGGTCGACGGCAATGTGGTGGTGGACGAAGGCCTGATCGACATCAGCCGCTCGGACGCTCCGACCGTGGGGGACGATGTCTATGTGGTCAACCGCCCTGGGGAAGAGGACGAGGAGGACGACGACGGCGGGCCCGGCGCCGGACCGACGCGCAAGGTGATGGCGAGCATCGACGTGAACCTGGGCGAGAAGCTCAAGCTGCGGGGCAGGGGCCTGGATGCCTTCCTGACTGGCGAGCTGCAGATCACCACGCCGGCCAACCGCCCGGCCATCCGCGGCACGGTTCACGTGGTCGATGGCACCTATGCGGCCTACGGCCAGAAGATGGTCATCGAGCGGGGGTTTGTGACCTTCACTGGCACGATCGAGAACCCGCGCCTGGACATCCTGGCCATGCGGGCGCAGTCGCCCACCGCCGCCTCGTCGGACGTGAAGGTCGGGGTCAACATCACCGGCACGGCGCAGGATCCGCGTGTGCGGCTTTATTCCGATCCGGACATGACCGAGACCGAAAAGCTGTCCTGGCTCGTGCTGGGCCGCGCGCCCACCGGCCTGGGTGGTGCCGACATCGGCCTGCTGCAGACGGCGGCGGTGGCGCTGCTGTCGGGCGAGGGCAGTTCACCGTCCGACAACCTGGTCGGCAAGATGGGGCTGGATGAACTGTCCGTGCGTCAGACCGATGGCGCGGTGCGCGACACCGTGGTCAACGTCGGCAAGCAGGTGAGCAAGTACTGGTATGTCGGTTACGAGCGCAACCTCAATGCCACCAGCGGCAACTGGCAGCTGATCTACCGCCTGGCCCAGCGCTTCACCGTGCGTGCGCAGGCGGGGGACGACAACGCGGTCGACTTGATCCGGTCCTGGCGTTGGGATTGAGATGCTGGCCACTGTTTTGGCGCCGACTTGTGGCAATAAGGCACGCAATGGCCCTGGCCAACGCATGCCAGCCGTTGACCCGGCGGCGCCACGCTCGATAAAAGCGATGGCATTCGTTTTTTCATGACCAGGACCAAAAGGGGAGGGTGATCATGGTGTTGCGCCTGTTGTCCGCTGCCGCTGTGGGCATCTTGTGCGCCGGCTTGTCGGCCTGCGCGACGCGCGAGGTCGCGCCCGGTGTGGAGCGTCCCGAGCACGCCTATGCGCTCACTTCCGACATGGTGCTGATCCGCTTCAATGCGGGCCAGCCTTCGACGATCCTCGCACGCCAGCCCGTCACCGGCCTGGTGTCGACCAGCGAGCGGATCGTGGCCATGGATTTCCGGGCGAGCCAGGGCGTGCTGTACACCCTGTCGAGCGCCGGCCGTCTCTACACGCTGGACACCAGCACGGGGCAGCTTGAACAGGTGGGCACCCGTGCCCTGCCGACGGCACTGGAGGGCGAGGGCGTCGGCATGGACGTCGACCCGGTCGCCGATCGCATCCGGATCGTGACGGCGGGCGGACAGAACCTGCGGGTGCAACCCGATACGGGCGCGCAGGTCGACAGCAAGCCCAAGCTGGCCGGCGTGCAGTCCGATGCCTCGCCCCGCTACGAAGCGGGCGATGCCCATGCGGACGCGACGCCGGCTGTGGCCGCCGCGGCCTACACCTATCCCGCCGAGCAAGGGCAGCGCGCCGTCCTCTATGTGATCGACAAGAGCCTGGGCCAGCTTGCCGTGCAGGGCGGCAAGGACGCCGCATCGGCCTTGACTGCTTCACCGGATATGGGCCGGCTCACGAGCATCGGGCCGCTCGGTCTGGGGCCGCTGCTCGAGGTGGACGTCGACATCGCCCTGCATGGCGGCACCGCCCTGATGGCTGCCCGCACGGTGCACGATCCGCGCACGCGCCTGTTCTCGGTCGATCTGGACACGGGCAAGGCCAGCCTGCTGGGCGTGGTCGGGGACGGGCGACCGGTCATCGGACTGGCCATCGCGCCTTGAGACACGTGCCTGTGCCTGCAAGCTCAGGCATCGAACCTTGAGGCTTGCGCTGGGCTTTGGCCCCCCGACTTGCAGGGGGGCGGCCAATACCGCAAGATGCGCCTTGTAATTTGTTCACCCTCATCAGGAGATTGGATCTTGGCCAGCAAATCGAAAAAACCCAGCTTGGACATCGGCATCAGCGAGGGCGACCGCAAGAAGATTGCGCAAGGTCTGTCGGCATTGTTGGCTGACAGCTACACCCTGTATCTGATGACCCACAACTTCCACTGGAACGTGACAGGCCCGCAGTTCAACAGCCTGCATCAAATGTTCATGACCCAGTACACCGAGCAGTGGACGGCGCTGGATCAGATCGCCGAGCGCATCCGCGCACTGGGCTTTCCCGCGCCGGGCACCTACAAGGAGTTCGTCAAGCTGACGTCCATCAAGGAGGTCGAAGGCGTGCCCAAGGCCAATGACATGATCCGTCTGCTGGTCGACGCCCAGGAAGCCACCGCCCGCACGGCCCGCAAGCTGTTCCCGGTGGTCGATGCCGCGAACGACCAGCCCACGGCCGACGTGCTCACCCAACGCATGGACGTGCACGAGAAGACTGCCTGGATGCTGCGCAGTCTGCTCGAAGAGTGATTTGACTTTGGCCTCAAGGGGGCACCGCGCCCGCTTGGGGCTGGCTGGCTGGCGGGCCGCCCGGCCACGCTAGCGGATCTTGCCCAGCAGCGTTTCGATCTCGCCGAACATCGGCTTGAGTTGGGCGTCCACCTCGGGCACATGGTCCAGCTTGGCTTGCAACTGCTGCTCCATGAAGCACATGGTCATGCGCACATAGGTGCTGTCCAGTGCCTTGCGCACAGCGGCCATCTGGGTGGCGATGGACACGCAGGTCTCGCCCTCGTCGATCATGCGCTGGATGCCGCGCAACTGCCCTTCGGCACGCTTGAGGCGGTTGAGGATCTCGGTGCGGTGCTGGTCGTTGTCCAGGGCGGCCATGATGCGGTGTCCGTCGGTGCAAGGGGCTGAGCGGGGCGCTGCGCGTGATTGTGCAATGCCGGCTTGGCGCCGGGACGCAGTAAGGGCAATGCCCGCTCTCCCCCAAGGCCTCCTGTGCCATGCGCGCATCATGAGGTGATGACAAGTGCGCGCGCCGGCATCCATGGCGCGCAGATCGTGGCGGGTGGCTGATCTATGGCGCTTGCGCTCAACCCGGAATCAAGACGCTCGAGGACGGTTTGGCGGGGTCGTAGTAGACCTTGACCGGCTGGCCCTTCGGAAAGGGGGCGAGCTCATGAAGCGCCGAGGCCTCGTCCATGTGGTTCAAGCCGAAGGCGCGCAGCCGCGTGCCGGTGTAGGTCTGGCCGTTGACGGTGTAGCGATAGCGCACCTCGGTGAACCAGTCGTGGGTCGGGGTGCCGCGCTGATCGCCCGTCTCGTTGCGCGCGCGGGCCCGCGCCTCCAGCATCTCGCCCATCACATGAGGCCAGTTGGGGCTGCCTTGCTTGATCTGCCAGGCGCGCCAGGCCAGCACGGCCACGAGGGCCAGGACGGCGATGAGCAAGAGTTTTCCGAGGTCTGCAGGCATGGCGATGAAAGCGGGTGTCGCGCGGGGCGGATGAAGCTATGGGCGAAGGGGGCGGGCGAGGGCCGGGAGCGACCGCAATTTTGGGCGAAGATGTCACCCCCCGCGACCCCATCCACCATTGTCCCGCGATGTCCGAGCCCTCCGCCTCTTCCTCTGTCCCTTCTTCCGGGGCCGCCAGTCCTGCGGCAAGTCCTTTTTACGCCCATCTGTCGCGTCTGCGCTTCATCAAGCGTTGGGGCCTGATGCGCAATGCCGTGGAAGAAGACGTCGCCCAGCACAGCTGGGAGGTGGCCGTGCTCGCGCATGCGCTGGCCGTGATCAGCCGCGATGTGCTGGGTGAGGATGTGGACCCGAATGCCGTGGCCACCCGGGCGCTCTTTCATGACGCCACGGAGGCCATCACGGGCGACCTGCCCACGCCGGTGAAGTATTCCCCGGCCATGCGCCATGCCACAGGCAACCTGGAAGGCGAAGTCTGCGAAGAAATGCTGGGCCTGCTGCCGCCCGCCGTGCGCCCGGCGCTGCGCGCCGCGATGGACCACCACGAATGGCCGACAGCCGAAGCCCGCCTGATCAAGTCGGCCGACCGCCTGGCGGCCTGGCTCAAATGCCGGGCCGAGCTGCGCTATGGCAACCGCGAGTTCGAACAGGCCGCGCAGCAGGTGCGCGCCAAGATCGACGAGACCATGACGCCCGAGGTTCGCTACTTTCTGGACACCTTCGGGCCGGGCTTCGAGCTCACGCTCGATTCGCTGATGAAGGGCGAGTGACACGCCATGGCCCGACAGCCCACGCCCAATCCCACCATGCTGCTCGACGCCAGCTTCGCCGAACCCGAAGCCATGGCGCAGGTGCTGCAGGCCCATCCCGACTACCGCGTGCTGCGCCGCCTGGCGCCGGCGCGCGAGTGGCGCCATGCCCGCACGGGCGAGGTCGCCAAGGTGCTCATCCTCGATACCGAGACCACGGGGCTGGATCCCGCCAAGGACCAGATCATCGAGCTGGCCTTGCTGCTGGTCGACGTCGACGTTCGCACCGGCCTGCCCTTGCAGGTGCTGGAGGTCTATGACGAACTGGAAGACCCGGGCCGGCCCATTCCCGCCGAAGCCACGCGGGTCACGGGCATCACCGATGCCATGGTGGCCGGCAAACGCCTCAACGAAGCCCGCATCGCCGAGCTGATGGACGGGGTCTCGCTCGTGATCGCGCACAACGCGCGCTTCGACCGCGGCTTTGTGGAAAAGCGCCTGCCGGCCTTTGCCAGCCTGCCCTGGAGCTGTTCGGTCGCCGAGATCGACTGGCAGGCACAGGGCAGGGGTTCGGCCAAGCTGGAGTTTCTGGCCCACGAGCTGGGCTGGTTCTACGACGCGCACCGCGCGGAGATGGATTGCCATGCCCTGCTGGCGGTACTGGCCGCGCCGCTGCCCAATGCCGGTACGGGCGAAACCGGCCTGGGCCGCCTGCTGACCGCGGCCCGGCTGCACAGCTTCCGGGTCTGCGCCACGGGTTCGCCCTTCGAATCCAAGGATGCCCTGCGCACCCGTGGCTACCGCTGGGATGCCGAGCGCAAGGTCTGGCACACGCAGGTGGGCAGCCAGGCGGACCTGGATGCCGAGTGCGGCTGGCTCAAGGCCGAGGTCTATGGCCTGCGGGCGGCGCGGATCGATGTCGAGCGCCTGACCGCGCTGGAGCGCTTTTCGGGGCGGGCCGGGGTGCGCGACACCGTCACGCTGTGAGGCGCTGAGCCGGCCGGGCCAAGCGGGCCGTGGCGCAGATGTTGCATGCATCGACGCCAACTCCGAACCCCTGCTCGAGCCTGGTCATGACCCCCTTCATCTGCGCCGCCGAAGTGTGGCTGCCATCGCCGGACGGCACCTGCCTTGCGCTGGGCGGCGGTCTGTTCGGCAGCGCCACCGCCTTTGCCGAGACCAGCCGGGCCATGCGCTTCGGCCGGGGGGAAGGCCTGCCCGGGCAGGCCTGGGCACAGGGGCGGCCCATCCTGCTCAAGGATTTCGAAGGCGGACTTTTTCTGCGCGCAGATGCGGCCAGACAGGCGGGGTTTGCCTGCGCCGTGGCGCTGCCATGCTTCACGGACGGTGTCCTGCTGGCGGTGCTGGTGCTTTTTGGCGCGCAAGCTGCCGACGAAGGCGATGGCATTGGCGTGCTGGAGTTGTGGCGCAACGACCCGCGCCTGAGCACCGACATGACCTTGGTGGACGGCTACTACGGCCGCTCGGCCCCCGCCTTCGAGGAGATCTCCCGAGACACCTACCTGCCGCGCGGGCAGGGCTTGCCAGGCGTGGCCTGGCAGCGCGACGAGTTCATCGTCATGCCTGAACTTGGTGCATCGACACGCTTCCTGCGCAGCGAGCAGGCCAGCGATGCGGGCATCTCGCGCGCGGTGGCGCTGCCGTGTGCCAGCCAGGGGCATGCGCACCATGTGCTGACGGTGCTGTCAGGCGGCCATACCGCGGTCGCGCGGGGCGTCGAGCGTTGGGTGCTCGATCCTGCCGCCCCCTTCATCCGCCGCGTCGGGGCGGGTGCGCCGGATGCCGCGCAAGACGGTGGCGCGCAAGTGGATCTGACCACATCGCGTGCCGGGATGGGCGATGCGATGCGGTCCGGCCTGCCCATCTTGCTGTCCGGGCTGGCCCCTTCGGAGGGGCCTATGGGGGCCTCCGCACAGGGCTATGGTGCACACGGCGCGGTGTGCATCCCGGTGCTGGTCGAAGACCGGGTCAGTGAATTTGCCGTGTTCTACCTCTGAGCGGCGCGCTGCGCGCCTTCGCTGGGATCTGCGTCACTTTGTCGCCTAGGTGACGAAGTAAGGCTCTGTGACGCCACCTGTTTGAGTGGCGAGCCCCTGTATGAAGGGCAAACCTGGGCGGGGTCAGGCCGGTGACACAAAAGGCTGACCGCAGAATGATCGGGATGGCCGGCGCCGACCGGCCCGTGCCACCGAGGATCTCCATGTCTGCCCGCCCCGTCTCTGCCTCCGCCACCCGCGCCCACGCATCGCAAGAACGCGCCACGCCCAACAGCCTTGAGCAGGCGATGAGCGAAGGCGGGCCCCGTCGGCGCCAGGTGCTGCATGGTGCCGTGGGCCTGACGGCTGGCGTGCTGGGCCTGGGCGTTCACCGGGGCGCGCAGGGCGCCACCGCCGATGTCGATGTGGTGGTGATCGGCTCAGGTGCCGCCGGCATGACCGCTGCCCTGGCCGCGGCCAGGCGTGGCCTGCAGGTGCTGGTCATCGAAAAGGCGGCCAAGTTCGGGGGCTCCACCGCGCGTTCAGGCGCCGGCATCTGGATTCGCGGCAACGAGGTGCTGCAGAGCCTTGGGCACGAAGACAGCTTCGAGCAGGCCTTGCGCTACCTTGACAGCGTGGTCGGCCCGGAAGTGTCGATGGCACGCAAGATCGCCTACCTCAGCAAGGGCCCCGAGACCATCGCCTTCCTGCAGCGCGAGACACCGCTGCGCTTCAGGTGGATGGAGGGCTATTCGGAATATTTCCCCGAGAACCCGGGTGGCGTCGCCCAAGGGGCTTCGATCGAGCCGGACATGTTCGACGGCCGCCTGCTGGGTGCCGAGCTCGCCCGGCTCAATGGCCCCTATCTGACCATGCCGCCGGGCGTCGTGGTCTACGGCGGTGAATACAAATGGCTCAACCTGGCCGCCGTTTCGGCCAAGGGCCTGTCGGTGACCGCCAACTGCGTCAAGCGCTATGTCGAGGCGATCGCCAAAGGCCAAGTCCCGCTGACCATGGGGCAGGCGCTGGCCGCTGGCTTGCGCGCCGGCCTGATGAAGGCCCAGGTGCCGCTGTGGCTCAACACGGCGCTGACCGAGCTGCAGTTCGACAAGACGGGCCGGGCCTGCGGCGTCTCGGTGATGCAGGAGGGCAAGGCCGTGTCCATCACGGCGCGGCGCGGGGTGGTGATCGCCTCGGGCGGCTTCGAGCACAACCTGGGCATGCGCCAGCGCTATCAGCGCCAGCCCATCGGCACCTCATGGACCGTGGGGGCATCCAGCAACACGGGCGATGGCATCCTGGCCGGGCAAAACGCAGGCGCTGCCCTGTCCCTGATGGACGACGCCTGGTGGGGGCCGGTCATCCCCTTGCCGGACGGCCCTTACTTCGTGTTGTCCGAGCGCACCTTGCCGGGCAGCATCATGGTCGACGCGCAGGGACGGCGCTTCGTCAACGAGGCCGCGCCCTACACCGACTTCGTGCACGCCATGTACGAGCGTGGGGCGGTGCCAGCCTGGATGATCGTGGACCAGCGCTACCGCAACCGCTACCTGTTCCGCGACAAGGCGCCCATGCTGCCACTGCCGCAGGCCTGGTACGACAGCGGCGCCGTGGTCAAGGACCTGACGCTCGACGGGCTGGCCGCCAAGACAGGCATGAAGGCCAGCGTGCTGCGCAACACGGTGCAGCGCTTCAATGCCTTTGCCGACGCCGGCCGCGACGAGGACTTCGGCCGTGGCGCAAGCGCCTATGACCGTTACTACACCGACCCGGCCATCGGGCCCAACCCCGCTCTGCGCAGCCTCAAGCAGGCACCGTACTACGCTTTCAAGATCCTGCCCGGCGACCTGGGCACCAAGGGCGGCCTGCTCACCGATGAGCGGGCGCGCGTGCTGCGCGAGGACGGCAAGGCGATCCCGGGCCTGTATGCGGCGGGCAATGCCAGCAGCTCGGTGATGGGCCACAGCTATCCCGGCGCGGGCGCGACCATCGGCCCGGCCATGACCTTTGGCTACATCGCCGCCAACGATCTGGCTGACGGCGCCTGAAAAGGCCTTGCCGCGGCAGGCCTCGGACATTCCCGAGCCTGCGGCGACCGGTGGGCTTGGCCATAATGGGCGCCCTTGTCGAAGCGACCACCTCCGCCCATGCCCGCCATCATTCAGATCCAGGACCTGTCCAAGCGTTACGCCTCGGGCTTTGCGGCGCTCAAGCACGTCAAGCTCGACATCGAGGAAGGCGAGATCCTGGCGCTGCTGGGCCCCAATGGCGCGGGCAAGACGACGCTGATCAGCATCATCTGCGGCATCGTGACGGCCTCCGAGGGGCATGTGCGCGTGGCCGGGCATGACACCGTCAAGGACTACCGGCAGGCGCGCGCGCTGATCGGCCTGGTGCCCCAGGAGCTGACCACCGACGCCTTCGAGTCGGTCTGGGACACGGTCTGTTTCAGCCGGGGGCTGTATGGCAAGGCGCCCAATCCGGCCCTCATCGAGCAGGTGCTCAAGGACCTCTCGCTGTGGGACAAACGGGACAACAAGATCATCACCTTGTCGGGCGGCATGAAGCGCCGCCTGCTGATCGCCAAGGCCCTCTCGCACGAACCCCGCATCCTGTTCCTCGACGAGCCGACGGCCGGTGTGGACGTGACGCTGCGCCGTGACATGTGGCAGCTGGTGCGCAAACTCCAGCAATCCGGCGTGACCATCATCCTGACGACCCACTACATCGAGGAGGCGCAGGAGATGGCCGACCG
>CAYPUS010000027.1:17385-17893 GCA_964413815.1 uncultured Aquabacterium sp.
TGGTCGAAGACAAGGAGGTGCTGATGCGCAAGCTGGGCAAGAAGCAGCTCACCCTGGACCTGCCGCACAAGCTCGACCAGATCCCGCCGGCGCTGTCGGCCTATGCGCTGAGCCTGTCTGCCGATGGGCACAAGCTGGTCTGCACCTACGACGCCGAGGACGACAGTTTCGACGTGCCGGCGCTGCTGCAGGCCCTGGTGAGCGCGGGCATCCCCTTCAAAGACATTCAGACCGCCCAGAGCTCGCTCGAAGACATCTTCGTCGACCTGGTGGGAGACAAGGCATGAGCATGAACTTCCACGCCATCCAGGCCATCTACAAGTTCGAGATGGCACGCACCCGGCGCACGCTGATGCAAAGCATCATCGCCCCGGTGATTTCCACCTCGCTGTATTTCGTGGTGTTCGGCGCCGCCATCGGCTCGCGCATGCAGGAGATCGACGGTGTGAGCTACGGCGCCTTCATCGTGCCGGGCCTGATCATGCTCTCGCTGCTGACGCAGAGCATC
>CAYPUS010000028.1:0-10776 GCA_964413815.1 uncultured Aquabacterium sp.
AATGCATGCGCAAGCTCCCGGATGTTGTGTGGCCCCAGTCGGTGCAAGTCACATGCCCGAAGAGACCAACAAGGAGGGTAGGGGCGCAGAGGAGAATCGTCGTATGGAACTGTAACGAGATGCGCCAGAACGCATCCAGCGTACGCGGCAGCGGCGCAAAATGAACGTGCAAACCAATTTGAAGGAGTACCAGTCATGCCCCATGCATTGGTAGTAGATGACGAGGCCGATGGCGCCGAAATGCTGGCCGCATTGATTGCAACGGAAGGTTTTACCGTGGCGACGGCCGGCTCGCTGCGGGACGCGCGCAGACAGCTTGCCCTGCAGGAGCCGGACATCGTCCTGCTTGATCTGATGCTCCCCGACGGCAGCGGCATGGAGTTGTTCGACGACGCCAAGGCGCTGACCAACACCGAGGTGGTGCTCATCACGGGCCACGCCAGCCTGGAGACCTCCATCCAGGCGCTGCGCATGGGCGCGGCCGACTACCTGGTCAAACCGGTCAACGTCAAACAGCTCAGCGGCATCCTGTCTCGGCTGATCAAGCCGGCGGCGCTCAAG
The DNA here is from genome assembly GCA_964413815.1 of uncultured Aquabacterium sp. Taxonomy (GTDB): domain Bacteria; phylum Pseudomonadota; class Gammaproteobacteria; order Burkholderiales; family Burkholderiaceae_C; genus Aquabacterium. The sequence continues at coordinate 562 of CAYPUS010000028.1, forward strand.
GCCGAGGCGTCGACCTTGATGGAAGGCTTGGAGAAAGAAGGCCACTTCGGCCGGATGTGGGGCCGCTCGGCGCCCATGCGCCGTGTCTACGAGCAGATCCTGCGTGTGTCCGGCACGGCCGTGACCGTGTTCATCACGGGCGAGAGCGGCTGCGGCAAGGAGGTGGTGGCCAGCACCGTGCACGACCTGAGCCGCCGCCGCAACCGGCCCTTCCTGGCGGTCAACTGCGGCGCCATCTCGCCGCACCTGATCGAAAGCGAGATCTTCGGTCACGAAAAAGGGGCCTTCACCGGCGCCGACCGTCAGCACCAGGGCTTCTTCGAGCGGGCCAGCGGCGGCACCCTGTTCCTCGACGAGATCACCGAGATGCCGCTGGACCTGCAGGTCAAGCTGCTGCGCGTTCTGGAGACCGGCACCTTCATGCGGGTGGGCTCGACCCAGGCCATCGACACGGACGTGCGCATCATCGCGGCCACCAACCGCCCGCCCGATCAGGCGGTCAAGTCCGGCAAGCTGCGCGAGGACCTGCTGTACCGGCTCAACGTTTTTCCCATCCACCTGCCGCCGCTGCGTGACCGTGCGCAGGACATCCCGCTGCTGGCCGAGCATTTCCTCGATGAGATTTCGCGCCGGGAGGGACAGACCAAGCGCTATGACCCGCAGGCCCTGGCACGGCTGTGTAATTACCGCTGGCCGGGCAATGTCCGCGAGCTGCGCAACATCGTGCACCGTGGTTATGTGATGGCGCCGGATTCGCTGATCGTCGACGACTGCCTGCCGACCGCCGATGACGCGCCCTTGCCGGCGATGGCAGGCGCGCCGCTGTTGCAGATCCGGGTGGGCATGCCCCTGGCCGAGGTCGAGCGCATGGTCACCTTGAGCACGCTGGAGTACCTGGGGCGCCACAAGGAGCGCACGGCCGCGACGCTGGGCGTCAGCCTCAAGACGCTCTACAACCGGCTCAAGGAATACTCGACGGTGCCCGTCAAGGATGCCGACGGGGAAGACGGCGACGAATCGCGAACCAGGGCGGCTTGAGCGTCGGCATGTGCCTCGGCATGATCGGCCGCCTGAGCAGCGGCTCGATCGCCGCAGCCGGGCTCAATCCCGCTTGCGGACCTGGACGTCCACGGTCATGCCGAGGTAATCCGAGGGCGCCCCTTCCCAGCTGCCGCTCAACGGTGAGGCCAGGCTCGCGTGCCTGGCCACACCCACACGGATCAGGTCATGGCCGCCAATGAGGTTGTTGGTCGGATCAAAGGGGATCCAGCCCGTGCCCGGCAGGTAGACCTGCAGCCAGGCGTGCGTGGCGCCGGCCGAGCTGGGGTCCTCCAGGTTGGCCGAATAGATGTAGCCGCTGACAAAGCGCGCGGCATAGCCCAGTTGCCGCACCGCTTCGATCATCAGCGTGGCGAAGTCCCTGCAAGAGCCTGTGCCAAGGGTCAAGGTCTCCTCCGGCATCTGCACACCCTCTTCGTTGCGGGCCTGGTAGGTCATGGTGTCCTTGATGGTCTGGTTCATGCGCACGAGCAGGTCCCGGCTGTCGGCCTTGCCATCGGCATCCAGGAACTGGTTCGCCCATTCCAGCAGCTTGTCCTGCTTGCCCGCGTAGAAAGGCTGGAGATAGGGCTGCAGCGCGATCCGGTCTTCCGTCTCGTAATGGAAGGGGTAATGCTCCGCGCGGGGGTCGATCGGCAGATCGAGGGCGCGCGAGCCGGTCTGCTCGACGGTGAAGGTGGCCACGAAGCGCAGTTCATCGGCTTCCGGGGCAGGCGTGACGATGGCGATGGAGTTCGAGTAGGCATCCTGGATGAGCCGGATGTCCTGCGGCTCGGGCGTGACCTCCAGATCCGTGGCCAACACGCGCAGGTCATGGCTGTCGCGCGGCCTGAACATGACCCGGTGTTCGCCAAGCGCGACGGGCTTGGCATAGCGGTAGCTGGTCGAGTGGGTGATGTCGAAGATGATGCTCACGGCACGCTCCTGGAAGATGGCTGTGCCATGGCGTGCTGTCGATGCAGGCCGTCTAGCCGTGACAGCACTTGGTCGACGTTCAGCGGCTTGCGCCAGGTCTCCATGAAGGTCGAGTTGCTCAGGTCGAAGCGATGCTCGGCCGTCACCGCCGCAGCGGGCACCTCCCGCAGCCGGGGCTCGGCGCGCAGGCGGTCCAGCAACTCGGTGCCATGGCAGTCGGGCAGGCGCAGGTCCAGCAGCAGCAGGTCGGGCGGATCCTGGGTGGCTGCCTTGTATCCCTCTTCGCCGGTGGTGGCAACCTGAAGCTGCAAGCCCGGCCGCATGGCGAACAGCGCCTCCATCAGCGCCACATTGACAGCTTGGTCTTCGACGTACAGCACCTTCATTGAAACCTCCAAAAATGGGCGTCAGGGCAGACCATGGCAAGCGGTGTGCCCAGGCCCCGCATCGGCATCGGCTTCGGATCACGATGGCCACGCCCTTGCCGGCCGAAGGGCTTGGAGAGAGACTGGCAGAAGGCCGGCCCCGGTCGGTCGTTTTCAGAGAAGGAGACGCGCCATGAGCACCCCCGTGAATGCCCCCGTGAATGCACCCGTGAATGCTTCCCCCGCTTATTCGGCCGGCAATGGGCCCGGGCCGCGCTTGATGACGGCCCGCACGCTCGAAGGCAACGAGGTCGTGAACCGGGCGGGAGACAAGCTGGGCAAGATCGAAGAGATCATGCTGGACGTGCCGCAAGGGCGGGTCGCCTACGCCGTGATGTCCTGCGGTGGATTCATGGGCTTGGGCGACAAGCTCTTCGCCTTGCCCTGGTCCGCGCTGGAGCTCGACACGGCCCACAAGTGCTTCGTGATGGACGCTGACAAGAGCCGCTTTGAAAAGGCCCCCGGCTTCGACAAGCACCACTGGCCCACGGACGCCAGTTTTGATGGGCTGGGTGACCAGATCCATTCCTACTGGGGGTCGCGCGCTTACTGGGAATAGGGATGAAACGGAAAAAGGCCCGGTCGGCGCACCCCTTTTGGATGCTGCCCACCGGGCCTTTCCGTTCAACCCAAGCTGTGGCTCATTGCGAGCCGAATCCGCCTTGCTTGTCAGAGAACACCACCTCGACACGGCGGTTCTGCTGGCGCCCTGCGGCGTTGGTGTTGCTGGCCACGGGCTTGGATTCGCCCAGGCCGCGGGCCTCGATGCGGTCGGCGGCCACGCCCATGCTGGTCAGTGCGTCCTTGACCGCTTCGGCGCGGGCTTCTGACAGACGCTGATTGAAGTCATCGCTGCCCGTGCTGTCGGTGTAGCCCTCGACCAGCAGCTTGCGCTCCGGGTGGTTCTGCAGCACCGAGCTGAGCTTGTCCAGCCGGCTCTTGGCGCCGGGCTTGAGGTCGGATTTACCGACATCAAACAGCACATCTTGCAAGACCACCACCATGCCGCGATCGGTTTGCTTGCCCTGCAGGGTCTGCAGTTCCTGCTCCAGGGCCTGGGCATCCGCACGTGCGACCTGTGCGCTTTGACGGGCTGCCTGGGCGTCGGCCTTGGCCGCTTGTGCTTCCTGGGTCTTGGCATCGGAGATTGCGCGTTCGCGCTCCACGCCCGCGGCGGTCACCATGTTGTCGGCCGCGTGCTGCATGCCGATGTTCAGCGCAACCTGAGCCTCTTGCTTGGCCAGGTAAGCCAGGTGATTGGTCTGGACCTCGTCTTCGCCTTCCTTCCAGGCCGTTTCGGCTCGGTAAAGCGACTTGCGGGCGCGTTCCAGCTCCATGGGCGCGCTCTTGAGCACTTCAGGGTTGGCGCTGGCATCCTGGTAGATGCGCCGCGCCTCTTCCAGTTGAGCGTGGGTCTTGGGCGTGCTGTGGCAGCCGGCCAGGGCCATGATGGCCGTCAAGGCCGCGGTGGTCCATGTCAAGCGCGACATGGTGGAGGGGATGGGGTGCTGTGTCATGTGACCTTCTCCTTGTTGGAATTGCGATGCTCAGCAGGGGTGCCTAGCGGGGTGTTCAGCGGGGATCAGCGTTGCGGGCTGGTGGGGCTCGCGGGCGTGGAAGGCTCGCCGGGCGCCATGCGCATCGGCGGGTCCATGTCCGGGTTGCCAGGCGTGCCTGGTTGCGGGGTCATGCCGCCGGATGCCGGCGCCTGAGGCATGAGCCGGCTGTCGCCGCTGCTGTCCATCTGCTGACGCAGCGTGCGCAGGCTCGCGTTGATCTCTTCGGCTGCGCGCCGCGAGCGCTCCGCGTTGGCGCGGCTGTAGGCCACCTTCGCGTCGGCATCAGCCTGTTCAGCCAGGATGCGGGCGACTTCATAGCGCTCCTCCTTCATGGCGGCCTGGGCCTGGGCGAACTTCTCGCGGGCCCGGTTCAGTTCAACCGGCGCGAGTTCCGCGGCGCCCGCCGTTTGCGCCGATTCGATCGAGGCTTTGCCAACGGCCAGTTGTTCACGGGGAGCGGGGACGGAGTTGCAGCCAGCGAGCACAGCGACCGCGCACGTTCCGGCCAGCAGGGACCGGATCAAAATCTTGTCTTGACGCATCGGATCACCTTTGTGGTTTGTTGATGGTGTTCAGGCAAGGCATTTGGCGTGCCCGCTTTTCTCATGCCTTGGCAGGCGCACGATGAACTCGCTGCCACGATGCGGAGACCGGTCATTCAGCTGGATGCTGCCGCCATGCAGGCGGATGAGTTCGCGCGCGAGATACAGTCCCACGCCCAGACCGCCTGGCTCGCTGTCTTGCTCGCCGTCCAACTGCACGAACATGTCGAACACGGCTTGACGCATGGCCTCTGGAATGCCGATACCGTTGTCGCGCAGGCTGACCTCCACCTCTTCGTCGGTGGCGCGCATGCGCAGCGAGATCAGGCCGCCATCGGCGGTGTACTTCCCCGCGTTGTTGAGCAGGTTGGAAAAGACCTGGCACAGGCGCATGGCATCGGCCTGCAAGGAGACGGGTCCAGAGGGCAGGCGCACGTCCAGCACATGGTGGCGCGATTCCAGCAAGGGTGCAGTGGCTTCCAGTGCGTCTTGCAGGATGCGCACCAAGTCTGCCTGCTCGGTGTGCAGGACCAGCTTGCCCGTCGTGATGCGCGAGACGTCAAGCAGGTCGTCGATCAGGCGCACCAGCTGGCGCAACTGCCGTTGCATGATGTCCAGCGCGCGATGGCGCAGGGCGCTGTCCTGCTGGCCGGTGCGGCGCAGAATCTCCATGGAATGGGTGATCGGGGCCAAAGGGTTGCGCAGTTCGTGCGCGAGCATGGCAAGGAATGCGTCCTTCTTGCTTGCCAACTCTTTCAGCGCAGCCTCGGCCTTGCTGCGTTCGCTCATCTCGAGGCTAAGGTGCTGGTGGGCTTGCTGCAATGCCGCGGCGCCCGCTTCCATCTCGGCCAGAACGCCATTGAAGCCTTCGACCAGGCGGCCGACTTCGTCGCAGGAGGTCTGGCTCGCTCTCAAAGAGAAATCGCGGCGTGCCACGACGTCATGTGCCACTTGGGCCACCTGCAAGATGGGCGTGGTCACAGCGCGCTGCATGCGGGAGGCTATGAACATGGCCACAAGCAGACTGGCCGCGGTCACGGTCAGCAGCATCAACACATAGCTGCCGGGGCCGCCCACCGCATCCTGCCTTGCCCGCAGGTAAAGCACCCCCAGTGTCTGGCCGTTTTGCCGAATCGGATGGAAGAACTCCACTGCGCCACCGCGCATTTCGTGCCCGGCATACCTGACCGATACAGGCAGGGCGGGCTGTTCCACGCCAGGTTGCAAATAACTCGCGAACAGACCTTCGTCGACCAAGTAAATGGCCGCCGCGGTGATTTGAGGGTGAAGCCTCAGCATGCCGAGGCTGTTTGTGGCGGCGCTGTCGTCCTTGAAAGACAGGGCCGGGGTGTTGATCCTGGCAATGATGTCGGCTTGCGAGCGCAGCTCGTCCAGCATGGCTGTGCGGTAGGTGCGCACCTCATAGATCATCAGACCCAGACCACTGAGCAGCAGGGCAAGGCAGGTGCTCTTGAGTACGACCAACATCACCAGGCTGCTCAGCGAAGGCTCGCCGGTTTCACGGGCCTTGGCGGCGTGGGCTTTTCCATTGGCGAGGCGGTCGAGCCAGCCCAGGCACAGCCGGGTCAGGCGTGATCTGGCATGAAGGGTTGCTGCACTGGAGGTCTGCATGGATGGGGCCAATCACGTCTGTTGTGGGCCGGCGCGTTGAATGTGATTGGCAAATGCTGTGCCGAGCCTTGGGGTGCTTAAGGGGCGGCGCAAGCAGGGGCACGCCAATTGCTGCGATGGGCGCATCGCCGCTGGCGGCGGCACTTGCGCGTGCGAGCGCCTGGACCTTATGTCGACAACAAAAAGGAAGTGGCCGTGGATCACGGCCGCGGTGCTGGCCGGGCTGCTGCTGGTCATCGGGTGGCAGGAATGGCGGGGGTGGACCTGGCTGGCCGAACCCATGGCCGCCCGACTGAGCGCGCAGTTGCATCATCCCGTCGAGTTCGACAAGGGCTTTCGCTTGCGGCTGCTGGGCCGCATCCGGCTGCAGATCGGCGCCCTCACGGTCGGGCAACCGCCGTGGAACGCCGGCCAGCCGGACGTGCCGGTGAACATGCTGGAGGCCGATGAGGTACGGCTGGTGGTGCCCTACGGCGGTCTGATCCGCGCCTTGTATGGCAAGCGGCTTGACCGGGTCGTGGTCGACGAGATCAGCCTGGCTCGCCTCGAAGGTGATTTCATGCGGGACAAGGAAGGGCGCGCGAACTGGTCGCTCGATCCATCGGGCAAGGCCCCGGTCACCCCGCCCGACAGTAAGCCCGCGACCTTGCCTTTGGTGCGCATGCTGGTCGTGCGGCAAGGGCGTCTGGCCATCCATGACGCGCCGCTGGATCTGGACATGCAGGCCGATGCCTCCACCTCGGAAGGACAGGGGGGCAGCGGGCTGGTGGTCAAGGGACAGGGACGATACCGGGGCAATCCCTTTTCCATGGAGGCGCGCTCCACGGGCGTCCTGCCGCTGCTGACCAAGCCGGAGGACGCGCCGCCCATGCCCATCGTGATCGAGGCGAAGGCCGGCCGCTCGCGCGTCAGCTTCGAAGGCCAGACGCGCGACCTGCTCCGGCTCAGCAACCTGAATGGCACCTTGAAACTCAAGGGGCCGTCGCTGTCGGCCATCGGGGATGCGGTGGGGGTGACCTTGCCCACCACCGCAGTCTTTGACCTGGAGGGGCAACTCGGCAAGAACGGTGACCTGTGGCGCCTGGAGATCAGCAAGCTGGCTGTGGGTGACAGCCGGCTGAGCGGGGATTTCAGCTTCGATCGCCGGCCGGAGGTGCCCTTGCTGAAAGGGGAGCTGCATGGCAGCAACCTGGCGCTGGCCGACCTGGCACCGGCTTTCGGCGCCACCGCGCCCGGTGCCGAGCGCAACCCGCCGCCGCCCAAGGGCAAGCTGCTGCCGCAGCGCGAGTTCGATGTGCCCTCGCTGCGTGCGATGAATGCAGAGGTGGCGCTGCGCATCCGCCAGGCCAGCTTGGGCGCCTTGTTCGCCCGCCCGCTGGCGCCCCTGGAGGCGGATCTGTCGCTGCAATCGGGCGTGTTGACCCTGAGCAATGTGGTGGCGCGAACAGCCGATGGCAGCGTAGGCGGCTCGGTCAAGCTCGATGGCCGAGGCAACAAGCTCAAGTGGGACGCGGATCTCAAGTGGTCCGAGATCAAGCTGGAGAAGTGGCTGAGCATGCCCGCCAGCACGACCAAAGCCGACGCCAAGGCCACCGCCAAGTCCAATGACAAAGCCACGCAACAGTCAGGCGGTGCCGGGCCGGAAACCACTTACCTCAGCGGTGAACTGGCGGGCAACGCCCAGCTCAAAGGCGAAGGCAACTCCACCGCCTTGCTGCTGGGATCGCTTGACGGCCATGCGACCACATGGGTGCGCGATGGACGGGCGTCCCGGTTGATCGTCGAGGCGCTGAGCCTGCACCTGCCCGAAGCCCTGGGCTTGTGGCTGGGCGGCGACGAAGACGATGTGATGCAGTGCGCGGTGGTGCGCATGACGGCCCGGCAGGGCGAGCTCACGCCCGACGTGGCGATCGTCGACACGCCGACATCCACGGTGCTGGCCTCCGGCAAGGTGACACTGGACACGGAGGAGCTGGACCTGACCTTGGTGAGCTACCCCAAGACCATGAGCCTGCTGTCGCTGCGCACGCCCATCCGCCTCACGGGGCCCATGGCGGACCCCAGCATTTCGCTCAAATCCAATCCGCTGGGCCTGAAGGTGCTGGGTGCGATCGCGCTGAGCGTGGTGAACCCCTTGGCGGCCATCGTGCCGTTGATCGACACTGGCAAGACCACATCGAAAGGGTGCACGCAGGCCGTTGCGGCGCTACAGGGCAAGCCGGGTGCCGCGGCGGTGCCGGCCCGCAAGCGCTGAGCAGGCCGGCGGCCGAGCTCAGGCGTGCCGGCGACGTTGTTCGACCGAGGGCAGCTTGAGCAGCTGCCGGTATTTGGTCACCGTCCGCCGCGCCACCGTCAAGCCCTGGCGGGCGAGCTGCCTGGCGATGTCCACATCGGACAGCGGCCGCGAGCCGTCCTCGGCTTCGATCATGTCCTTGATCAGGCCGCGAATGGCCGTGGCCGAGCAGGTGCCGCCACTTTGCGTGGGCATGGCGCGCGAGAAGAAATACTTCAGCTCGAAGACACCGGCCGGTGTGGCCATGTACTTGTTGTTGGTCACGCGCGAGACGGTCGACTCGTGCAGGCCCACTTCTTCGGCGATCTCGCGCAGGCCCAGAGGCTTCATGGCCAAGGGGCCGAAGGCCAGGAAATGCTGTTGGCGCCGCAGGATGGCCTGCGCCACAGACAGGATCGTCGAGAAGCGCTGCTCCACATTGCGCACGGTCCAGCGGGCTTCCTGAAGATGGGCAGCCAGTTCGCTGTGCCGGCTTTCACGGTGACGCTTGAAGAGGTCGGCATAGACCTGGTTGAGCCGCACACGCGGCACCACGGCGGGATTGAGCACCGCGATCCATTTGCCGTCCTGCCCCTTCTTGACGATGACGTCGGGCGTGACGTAGTGGATGTCGGCCGAGCCATAACGCCAGCCCGGGCGCGGGTCCATGTGACGCACGCGTTCGCAGACGGTCTCGACCAGCTCCAGCGGCTCGCCCAGCAGCTTGGCCAGACCGGTGCAATCGCGGTGAGCCAGACGCTCCAGATGGTGGTCGATGATCGTGCGGGCCACATCGCGTTGGCGCTCATCCTCGATCAGGTGCAGCTGCAGCTTCAGGCATTCAGCGATGCTGCGTGCGCCCACCCCGCTGGGTTCGAGCGATTGCACGAGCTTGAGCGCCATGCTCATCTCGCATTCGTCCACCGCTGGATCCAGTTCGACCATGCTGGCCAGCTCGGCCAGGTCGGTGCGCAGGTAGCCATCGTCATCGAGCGATTCGATGACGCAGCCCACCAGGGTGCGGTCGCGATCGGACAAAGGGCGAAGATTGGCCTGCTGCAACAGCTGATGACGCAGGTTCACATCGGCGGGCAGGGCGTCGAAGACATTGAAGTCTTTGTCGCGTGTGCCGTTGCGCTGGCTGAGTCCGTCGGCCTGCCAGGTGTCTCGCTCCCAGCTGCGATCGCCATCGGCGTCCTGGCCCAGGCCGCTTGCGTCCAGCGTGTCGCCGGCCGGGGGCGCATCGCTGGGCATGTCGTCCATGACAGGCATGGCGATCTGATCGGCATGCGCCGCATGCACGGCCGCTTCTTCGGCCTCGCCTTCCGGTGTTTCTTCCTGCTCCAGAAAAGGGTTCTTGCCCATCACCTCGCGCAGCTCTTGTGCGAAGTCCAGCGAGGACAGCTGGAGCAGGCGGACAGCTTGCTGCAGACGGGGTGTCAGCGTTTGATGTTGACGTTGTTCCGCGCGGATCACAGGGGCGTTCATGGGATCTCTCTTGAAGACGGTTGACACGAGGCGCCTTTGAGCAACATCCATGCCTTTTGGGGGATGAAATCGCCAAGCGCCGGCTTGCACGCAGACGCGCGACACGGTCGTTTTTACGGGCCCGCGGTGGCAAGAGTTGCGCGTGTCTGGGAACAGGCCTGCGCAAATGTGCCGGTGCATGCTGCTTGTCATGCGCAACCGGAAGCTGTAACTGTTTGCGTACCGGTGCGCATGCGAAACAGGCGCATCAGATGGGCGGGCGCGCGTACAGCATGCCGCGTGCCTGATTTACTGCATGCTGTGCCCTTTGCAGCAATAAGTGC
>CAYPUS010000028.1:10786-17351 GCA_964413815.1 uncultured Aquabacterium sp.
GTGCGGCTTGCCCCTCCCGGCATCAGGGGGGATGCAGTTGCTTGCGGGCCCTTCAGCGCGGCGCTTCAGGGCTTGCCGGATGAGGTTGGCCTGCGCCGAACGTCACCAGCTGTGATGCCGGGTGCGGCCGGCGCATGCTCGCTTCCGGCATGGCCTTCGTGGCCACGGAACTCGCGCCGATAGGTTTCGTCGACGGGTGGCCCCATGCTGCTGTCTTCGAGCCCCGCTTCGAGGTCCTTGCTGGCCTGTTCCATGATCTTGCGCGGGCCGCTGCTCTGGCTCGAACTCGATTCGTCGCGTTCGTGCGGCAGGCGCGGGGCGCGGCCTTCCGACATGACGGGCACGGTCTCGCCTTGGTGGGTCTGGTCAGCCGTATCGGCGGGCTGGCGGGGTGGGCGGGATGTGGGCGAGGTGCTCATGTCGTTCCTTCTTTCGTGTCGCCTGGACGGCGGCCATAAAGCGGCGTTAAAGGCCTGCAAGCGATGTGCCCATGGCGGGTTCCGCAAGCGTGTAAAGGCGTGCCGCGCGGCATGTCGTTTGCTGACCTCGGGGTGGCACACCCGACCGTGCTCTCGCCCCATCTCATCAACCGCTGCTCACCTTGTATGCCGTGATCAAGGTGCCTCAACCAACCTCTGCATCCTGGTAGCCGATCATGAGCACCCCCGTACATCCAGGGCCGCTGCGGCATGGCGCCGCATGGTGGTCTACCTGCCTGATTCTCGTCATGGCCGCCAGCGGCTGTGACCGCAACACCGCTCCCCCGACGCCCAAGACCCATGTGATCGAGTTCACCCGGGGCGGCGAAAGCGGCAGCCCGAGCGCACCCCTGGCGTCAGCCAGCCCCTCCACCGTGAGTCCGCGGCTGCCCTACGGCGCGGCGGCGCCCATGGCGCCCGGTACCGATGGCGCCCGGACCAAGACAGGTGTGGGACAGACCAGCGGACATGCGGGGGTGCCGGTGGGGCTGGATCAGCCGCCGCTGCCGCTCGACACGCCAGAGGCCATTGTCAATGCCACGCCCACAGGGGCGGGCCAGGCAGGCGGCACGACGGCAACGGGCGGGAGCGTGGCCTTGAGTGCCACCGAGATGGCCTTCATCACACAGGCGGGCGACGTGGGCTTGTTCGACCTGCGTATCGGGCAACTGGGCACGGAGAGGGCCACGCATTCGGCCGTGCGCTCCTATGCCGCCATGCTGGTGGCCGATCAGGCGGCCTTGAACAATGGCCTGCAGCAGTTGAGCCGGCAATTGGGTGTGCCGCTGCCGGCGTCCTTGTCAGAGCCCAGGCAGCAGGTGCTCGATCGCCTGGCCCGCACGGGTGCTCAGGACTTCGATCGGCAGTTCGTCAACGCCGTTGGCGTGCGCGACCATGCCGCGACGATCGAGCTCTTCGAGCGCACGGCCCGCGAAACGCGCCATCCACTGGTGCGCGAGTTCGTCTTCCACACCTTGCCCACCTTGCGCGCCCACCGCGGTGTGGCCGAACGTCTGCCTTTCAAGGGTTAGCCTCCCAGCCGCAACCCAGCGTCTTCGTCAACGTCATGGCTGGTTGGTTCGCAAGCTGTGCTCAGTGGGCCAGCTTGAGCGTGACAACCCCCGCGATGATGAGCAGCACCCCGGCATAGCGCATCAGCGAGGTGGGATCGCCAAAGAAGAACACGCCAACCAGGAAGGTGCCCGCGGCGCCGATGCCCGTCCACACGGCGTAGGCCGTGCCCATCGGGATCTGCCGCTGCGCCAGCCACAGGCAGTAGCCACTGGCAACCATGAAGGCCAGAGCCACGGCCACGCCTTGCCAGCGCTGGCCAGGCGTCTGCGCCATCTTCAGCCCAATGGGCCAGCCGATCTCCAGCAGCCCTGCCAGCAGCAAATACAACCAACTCATCGCTCAGCGCTCCTGCGGCCATCGGGGGCCGCCAGCATGTTTTAATACGATCGTATTTTAACGGCGTAACCCAATCCCCTCATGGCACGTCCCCGCACCATCGACCGTGAACATTTGCTCGATGTGGCCGAATCCGTGGTGGCCGAGTCCGGCGCCGTGGGCCTGTCCTTCGGGGCCATCGCCACAGCAGCCGGTGTGCCCAAGGCCAGCGTGCAATCGGCATTCGGCACGCGCGAGGCGCTGATCGAAGCGATGTTGGACCGCTGGATGGCCCAGGAGCGCATGCGCTTCGAAGGCGCTGCCGGCCCCAGGCCCTCTGCGCGCAAACGCATCCAGGCCCATGTGCAGACCACGGCAGAAGAGTCCGACGTGTCGATGCGGCGTGTGGCCACCTTGCTGGCCGCGATGGTGGGCTCGACCCAGCAGGTGGGGCGTGCGGTCGAGTGGTATGCGTCGCGGGTGGGGGAACTGAAGGCCAGGACCGAAGAGGAGCGGCGGCTGCGGCTGGCGTTTCTGGCGACGGAAGGCGCGTTCTACATGCGCTATCTGATCGGGTACCCCATGTCGGAAGAGGTGTGGGAAGACATCTTTCGGGATATCTCAGGCACGTGATTGGCCGAATCGGCTCGGAACCGGCTGGCTTGGGGGCGTGAGCCATCCATCCATGAAAAAAGCCCCGGGTTGCGAACCTGGGGCCTTGGTTGACGGGCTTGGCTGGGGCCTGTCAGAACGGGATATCGTCATCCATGTCGTCAAACCCCGTCGACGACTTCGGTGCCGGCGCGGGTGCGGCCGGACGCTGAGCCGCTGCCGGGCGCGCAGCCGGACGGCTTTGCGGTGCCGGTGCGTCGTGACCGAAGTCGTCACCGCCACCCTGGCCACCGCCGTAGCCGCCACCACCGCCACCACCGCTTTCACGGCCGCCCAGCAGTTGCATCTGCTCGGCCACGATTTCGGTGGTGTAGTTGTCCTTGCCGTCCTTGTCCTGCCACTTGCGGGTCTTCAGGCGGCCTTCCACGTACACGGGGCGGCCCTTCTTGAGGTATTCGCCGGCGATTTCGGCCAGACGGTCATAGAAGACCACGCGGTGCCATTCGGTCTCCTCGACCTTGTCGCCGCTGTTCTTGTCCTTCCAGTTGCGGGTCGTCGCAATGGAAACGTTGCAGACAGCGGCGCCGTTCGGGGTGTAACGGACTTCGGGGTCGCGCCCCAGGTTGCCGATGAGGATGACTTTGTTGATGGAGGCCATGACCGGTTCCTGACTCAGTGCTGTGTGGTTAGTTAAATAGGGTGTCGTTGGTTAATTGCTGGCGTTACCGGTTTCGAAGCACGCGATGACCGCAGCAGGGCACGATTATGAGGGCAGAGCCGGACGTCCCGCCGCCTGGGAATCCCCGCCTGAGAGGGCGCCACCTCGGGGGTGTCGCCGGGCCGGCGCGGCCGCTAGGATCGGCCCCCGGCGGGCTCGGGCTCCGTCGCCGTCAAGCGGGGCGCCAGCGCCAGCACATCCTCGATGAGCTTGTCGATGTTGTGGCCGGCGAACACGTCGAGCTGCCCGTCCAGCAGCAGGTGGCTCATGCCGTGGACCACGCTCCAGCGCAGGATGGCCGTGCGCAGCACCAGATCGGGGTCGGACGATGCGCCCGTCTCTTGCGCGCTGGCCTCGAGCAGACCCTGGAACGCGGCGGCCGCCGCCAGGCCCAGCTCGGGATCGGTCTTGGCCTGCAGGAACTGGCCGAACATCAGACGGAACAGCGCTGGGTTCTTGCGCGCGAAATCGATGTAGGCCAGGCCCGAGGCCTTGCGGGATGCGGTCAGGTCGGGCTTGGCCGTCAAAGCCTCGGTCTGCTGGGCGGCAAAGCGCCGAAAGCCTTCGGCGGCCAGCGCACTCAGCAGCGCATCCTTGTCTTCGAAGTGCCGGTAGGCGGCGTTGGCCGACACGCCCACGTCGCGCGCCAGCGCGCGCAGGCTGATCTCCTTGCTGTCCGCACGCTCCAGGGCTGCCAGCCCCGCATCGATCAGCGCGGACCTCAGGTTGCCATGGTGATAGGGTTTGGCGCTCATCGGGGCATTGTCCCATTCCCGGGGAGGCGTGGCGGCTGGGGGGGGGCTGGCTGGCTGCGCCAGATCAAGCGCTGGCGGGGCCTTGGGGCGTCACTGCGGCAGGGGCTGGGGCAGCGGCTGCGGCAAGGTCGCCGCACCGCTGGGCTCGCCCTGTGCCGCAGGCGGCGCGGCCTGCGCGCCAGCGGTGGCGCCCGCGGTGTCAGCACGCGCCTGGCTGGGCAGATGGCGTCGCAGCACACGCAACAGGTCGTCGCGGTGGAAGGGCTTGCTGAGGTAGTCGTTCATGCCCACCGCCAAGCACTGGCGGTGGTCGTCCGAGTGGTATTTGCCTGCGCTCACCGCCACGATGGGCATGGCCGGCGCACCGGTCTGCGCCTCCTTCTGGCGGATCAGCCGCGTGGCCTGCATGCCGCCCATTTCGGGCATGTGGCAGTCCATCAGCACCAGATCCGCCTGATGCTGGGCCAGCCAGTCCAGCGCCAGCCGGCCGTTTTCGACGACATGGGCCTGAAGGCCGGTTTTTTCCAGCATGGCCTGGGCCACCAGGGCGTTGACCGGGTTGTCTTCCACGACCAGGATGCAGCCTGAAAGGGTGCCGACCTCCTCTTCTTGCCGCTGCGCTGCGGCGGTGGCATCGCCCGTGGCTGGGCATGGGCGGCGGGCCGCGTCCGGCGTGGCGCGGCGCACTGTCAAGGTGAAGGAGAAGGTGCTGCCCACACCCAAGCGGCTTTCGCAGCGGATTTCGCTTTGCATGGCCATGCAGATTTGCTGCGCGATGCTCAGGCCCAGGCCGGTGCCGCCGCCTTGCCGCTCGTCACGGGCGTCGATCTGGTGGAAGGCGTCGAAGATCTTGCCGATGTGCTCGGGCGGGATGCCGTCGCCGGTGTCCTCCACCTCGAAGGCGACCCGGGCCTGGCCGGCCGCCTCGCATGCTTCCTCTTTGAGCCGGATGATCACGTGGCCGGTGCGCGTGAACTTCACGGCGTTGCCCACCAGGTTGGTCAGGATCTGCCTGAGCCGCTCGGGATCGACCTCGACCCACAGATCCGACGGCAGGGCCGACTGCACCGTCACCACCAGGCCCTTTTCGCGGGCGGTGGCGTCAGACAACTCGCACACATCGCTGACCAGCTTTTGCAGGGCGGTGGGGCGGGGTTTGAGGGCCAGCTTGTTCTCACGCAGGCGGGAGAAATCCAGCACGTCGTTGATCACGCCCAGCAGGTGCTCGCCCGCGTTTTGCAGCAGGGTCATGCGGGCCTGGGCGGTGGAGTCGTGCAGGTCGTCGCGCAGCATGCGGGACAGGCCCAGCATGCCGTGCAAGGGGGTGCGCATCTCGTGGCTCATGGTGGCCAGGAAGCGGCTCTTGGCGGCGCTGAGGGATTCGGCTTCCTGCAGGGCCTGGGCGCGGGCCTGGGCCAGTTGTTCGCTTTCGAAGCGCAGGCGCAGCATCTCGCCGATGCGCCGGTGGGCCCGGTCGGATTCCAGCCAGAGGATGATGAGGAAGCCGAGCACGCTGATCAGCCCGAACCAGCCCAGGGGCCCGCCGATCTTGATGCAGTACAGCGCCGCCGAGCCCAGCAGGGGACCGATCCAGATGCGCGTGTGCACCTTGTCGAAGCCCAGCATGGCCGCGCCCGTGGCCGACATGCCGATCATGGCACCCATGATGGTCGACTCCAGTGCGGCGTGGCCCTGCAAAGGCAGCACCCAGGGAAGAGCGGCCCAGCACAGGCCGAAGCTGCCCGTCAGGGCCTGGAAGGTGGGGCGCCAGTGTGGCGCATGGCGCGTGTTGGAGCGCAGATAGTTGATGGCGCGCGCCGTGCGCAGCAAAGAGAGCAGCACGGCGGTGAACAACCAGATGAAGGTCGGCGCGTCGATGGGCTTGTTGCCCTCTGCCGATACCAGCGCCACGATGATCACGCCAAAGCCTCCGACGATCAGGGAGGAGCGCGGCATGTGACCCACCAGCATGCGGGTGCGGGACTGCTCGATCCGCGTCCTGAGCGCGGCGGGGGAGGTGACGTTGACGGGAGGGGACGGCTGGGTCATCCGGGGTGCAAAAACAGGGCCTGCAAGAAAATTGCATTCGCTGTGCAACAGTCTTGGGTGTCTTCACCCGCCTGTCATCGAGGTATCCCCCAAACAGGTCACCTCATGCGTGACGGAATGGCTTCTTGCGCCCCGCTTGTTCAGGGGGTCGGCAGCGGTTCAGGCGGCGATTTCATCATGCGGATTCATCATGCGGTCTCGGCAAACAGCTCGCGCCCGATCAACATCCGGCGGATTTCCGAGGTGCCCGCGCCGATCTCATAAAGCTTGGCATCCCGCCACAGCCGGCCCATCGGGTAGTCGTTGATGTAGCCATTGCCGCCGAAGATCTGGATGCCCTCGCCGGCCATCCAGGTGGCTTTTTCGGCGGCCATCAGGATCAGGGCCGCGCAATCCTTGCGCACGTGGCGCGCGTGGGTCGGCCCCAGCGCGTCGAGGTTCTTGGCCACCGTGTAGGCCAGCGAGCGCACCGCCTGTTGCATGGTGTACATGTCGGCCAGCTTGGCCTGCAGCAGTTGGAACTCGCCGATGGCCTGTCCGAATTGCTTGCGCTCATGCACGTA
>CAYPUS010000029.1:0-17236 GCA_964413815.1 uncultured Aquabacterium sp.
GTCACGGCCCAGGCCTATGCGGAGCGCTTTGGCCAGCGCAATCCGATCACGGCCCTGTATCGCCCGGCCAAGCAGGCCTGGCTGGCCGAATTGATGCGCGAGGCCCGCAACCGCCCCGGCATGCTCACCAGCCCGGCCACGCTCAGCGGCGTGCGCCAAATGTTGCGCGCGTTGAAAAAAGGCGAGACCGTGGGCCTGCTGCCCGACCAGGTCCCGCCCGAAGGCATGGGCGTGTGGGCGCCCTTCTTCGGCCGGCCCGCCTACACGATGACCATGGCCGCCAAGCTGGTCGCGCAGACGGGCTGCGCCGTGGTGCTGCTGCGCGGCGAGCGGCTGGGCTGGCGCGCACGCCAGCGCCTGGGCTGCGACTACATCGTGCACGCCAGCCGCGTGCCCCCCGCGATCGAGCAGGTGCTGGCCTCGGGTGACGCTGCACAATCGGCCGCGGCCGTGAACCGGCTGATGGAAGAGATGATCATGCAAGCACCCGAGCAGTACCTGTGGGGCTACAACCGTTACAAGGCGCCCCGCGCCGAGATCCTCACCAGCGCGGCCTCCACCCCGGAGGCGCGGGGATGAGCGCCGCCCTCAAAGGCGCCGGCATCCGCCTGGCCCTGGCCATCCTGTGGCTGCTGCACTGGCTGCCGTTGCCTGTGCTGGCCGCCCTGGCCCACGGCATGGGCCGGCTGCTCTACCACCTCGCGGCCTCGCGCCGCAAGGTGGGCCTGCGCAACCTGCAGCTGTGCTTTCCCGACATGCCCGAGGCCGAGCGCCGGGCCCTGCTCAAGGCCCATTTCGGCTGGCTCACGCAAAGCCTGCTGGACCGCGCCGTGCTGTGGTGGGCCTCGCCCGCGCGCATCAAGCGCCTGATCCAGGTCGAGGGCGACATCGAACTGGCCGAGCGCGAGATGCAGACCACCGGCCGCCCCACCATGTGGCTGTGCCCGCACTTCGTGGGCCTGGACGTGGCCGGCGCCGCCATCCTGCTGTGCCAGAAGCGCCCGGGCGCCTCGATCTACCAGACGCAAAGCTCGCCGCTGATGGACAAGCTGATGAAGCGCGGACGCCTGCGCTTTGGCAATGCGGAAATCTTTCCGCGCAGCGATTCGGTCAAGCCGCTGCTGCGCGCCATCAAAGATGGCAGGGGTTTCTTCAACCTGCCGGACATGGACTTCGGCGCGCGCGACGCGGCCTTCGTGCCCTTCTTCGGCGTGCCCGCGGCCACGCTGCTGGCGCCTTCGCGCATGGCGCGCATGCTCAACATGGTGGTGCAACCCGTGATCACCGAGCTGCTGCCGGGCGGCAAGGGCTGGCGTGTGCGTTTCATGGCCCCGCTGACGGACTTCCCCACCGCCGACGCCGAGGCCGACACCGCCCGCATGAACCGCTTCATCGAAAGCGAGATCCTGCGCCAGCCTGCGCAGTACCTGTGGGTGCACAAGCGCTTCAAGACCCGGCCCGAGGGCCAGCCCGGTCTGTACTGAACGCCCTGCGGCCGCCTGCCGCGTCGAACCTCTCGTTTACCCGGGCCATGTATCAAGTTGGTGCGCGGACCACCCGATATGGTTTCGGACAAGGAGCGCGCACGCAAAATGGCTTGGATCACATGGCTTCGCAGATTTTCGATCCGCTCACGGCTGATCGCCTGCATGGCAATCGTCGTGGGCATCGGCACCATCGTTGGCTGCGGCATGAGCTGGCAGCTTTGGTCGCTCAAGGGCGAGTTCGATGATTTCGCCCAGCAGGAATTCACGGCCACGCAGCGCATGGCCAGCCTGGCGCTGGAGATGGGCAAGCTGCGCGGCCACGAAAAGGCCACCATCATCAACGCGGGCGACTCGGTCAGCGCGACCGAGCAATACCAGGCCTGGCAAGCGGCACTGACCCGCACGATCGAGGCCACCAAGACCCTGGCCCAGGCGGCTCCCAGCGAGGACATCCGCCAGCACGTCACGGCCCTGGAAACGCGCCTGCACGCCTACGGCAAAGGCCTGGCACCCACGCTGGAGATGATCGCCTCCATGGTGCTGACGACGTCATCCGAGGCCTACCAGTCCAGCGAAGCGGCACGCGCCGAGGCCGATGCGGTCGAAGCGGGCACGGCCCAGCTCAATGCCGAGATCACCCAGCTGGCCGACGCACGGCGCAACCAGGCGGCCGCCAGCGCCAGCACCGCCATCAGCTGGCTGTGGGTGCTGCTGCTGTCGCCCGGCGTGGTCTTCCTGCCTTTGATGATCCTGACCATCGTCTCGATCACCCAGCCGCTGCGCCGGGCCGAAGAGCTGACCCAGGCGATCTCGCAGGGCGACCTCACACGCAGCGTCGACATCGGCGGCAAGGACGAGTTCGCCCGCCTGCTGACCTCGATGGCCAAGATGCAGGACGGCCTGCGCGACATGGTCGCCTCGGTGCGCGAATCGTCCGAGAACATGCTGACGGCCAGCACCGAGATCGCCTCCGGCAACCAGGACCTGTCCAGCCGCACCGAACAGACCGCGGCCAATCTGCAGGACACGGCGTCGTCGATGGACGAGCTGAGCAAGACGGTGGAGCACTCGGCCGAGTCGGCCCATGTGGCCAACACCCTGGCCGGCACCGCCTGCCAGCGTGCCGAAGAAGGCGGGCATGTGGTCGAAAGCGTGGTCGCGCAGATGCAGGACATCAGCCAGGCCTCGCAGCAGATCGGCGACATCATCACCGTGATCGACGGCATCGCCTTCCAGACGAACATCCTGGCGCTCAATGCCGCCGTGGAAGCCGCCCGCGCCGGCGAGCAGGGCCGCGGTTTCGCGGTGGTGGCCGGCGAGGTGCGCTCGCTGGCGCAACGCAGTGCCGAAGCCGCCCGCGAGATCAAGGCCCTGATCGGCAAGTCCACCGAACGCGTGGAACTGGGCTCGCAGAAGGTGCAGGAGGCCGGCGCGGTGATGTCGGAGATCGTCGATTCGATCCGGCGCGTGACCTCGGCGATGAACGAGATCGCCAACGCCACTTCGCAACAGTCGCAAGGCATCGGCCAGGTCAGCCACGCCGTGTCGGAGCTGGACCACATGACGCAGCAGAACGCCGCGCTGGTCGAGCAATCGGCCGCCGCCGCCGACAGCCTGCGCCAGCAGGCCCTGGACCTGTCCAAGGCGGTGCAGCGCTTCCAGATCAGCACGGGCCATTCCCAGGGCGGCGCAGACAGCTGAAGCACCCCGCCGGAGTATCATGCTGGACACCCCTTTCGCAGACGTCCGGCATGAAGCTTCGGTTCACCAAGATGCATGGCGCGGGCAACGACTTCGTCGTGCTCGACGCCACCCGCGCCCCGCTCTCGCTGAGCCCGGCGCAGTACCGCTTTCTGGCCGACAGGCGCTTTGGCATCGGCGCCGACCAGATCCTGATTGTCGAGCCGGGTGACGCCGCCAAAGGCACCGACTTCACCTACCGGATCATGAACGCCGATGGCGGCGAGGTCGAGCAATGCGGCAACGGTGCGCGCTGCTTCGCGCGCTATGTGCGCGACGCCGGCCTGAGCGCCAAAAACACCCTGCGGGTGCAGACCCTCAAGACCGTGATCGAGCCGCGCCTGCAGGCCGATGGCCGCGTGACGGTGGACATGGGTGCGCCCTTCCTGGCGCCGGCCGAGGTGCCTTTCGACGGCCATGGCTTGCAGCCGCAGCTGATCAATGGCTGCGAGCTGTGGCCCCTGCAACTGGCCAACCACCCGGTGGAGGTGGCCGTCGTCTCGATGGGCAACCCGCATGCGGTGATGCGCGTCGACAGCGTCGAACAGGCCCCCGTCGACGAAGTCGGCCCGCAGGTCGAAGGCCATGCGCGCTTTCCGCGCCGCGTCAACGCCGGCTTCATGGAAATCATCGACCGCGGCCACATCCGCCTGCGCGTGTACGAACGCGGCGCTGGCGAAACGCTGGCCTGCGGCTCGGGCGCCTGCGCGGCCGTGGTGGCCGGCATCCGCCTGGGCTGGCTGGGCCACACCGTCGATGTCGACATGCCCGGCGGGCGCCTGACCATCAGCTGGGCCGGCCCCGGCCAGCCGGTGTTGATGACCGGCCCGGCGGTGAAGGTCTTCGACGGCGAGATCGACGTGCCTGAACTCTGAGCGCAAGCACCGCCCTCCGCTCCCCTTTCTGCTCTATTCACATTCATTCAGCGCGAACCTGCCCATGACCCTGCAAGGCATCACCGAAGACGAGATCGCCAACTACCTCGTGCACACGCCCGGCTTCTTCGAGCGCAACGCACAGCTGCTGGCGTCCATCCAGCTCACCAGCCCGCACGGCCAGCGCGCCGTCTCGCTGCAGGAGCGGCAAATGGAGATGCTGCGCGACAAGATCAAGGGCCTGGAGCGGCGCATCATGGAGATGATCCGCAACAGCCAGGAGAACGAGGCGATCGCCGAGCGCCTGCACCGCTGGGTGCGCGCCGTGCTGTTGGCCCATGACGAGGCCAAGCTGGCCGAGGTGCTGGTCGAAGGCCTGCGCCACGAGTTCCTGATCCCGCAGGCGGCCGTGCGCGTGTGGGGCGGCATCCAGCATCCGCTGCGCGAAGGCCTGGCCTCGCAACTGGGCGAGGACGCAACCGTGCTGCAGCCCGTGAGCGACGACGCCAAGAGCTTCACCACCAGCCTGGGCGCGCCCTACTGCGGCCTGAACGCCGGCTTCGAAGCCAGCCGCTGGCTGGAAGATGCGGCCAGCATCACCTCCCTGGCCCTGGTCCCGCTGCGCCATGAAGGCGAGGCCTTCGGCCTGCTTGTGCTGGGCTCGCCGGATCCCACGCGCTACACGGCCGACATGGGCGTGGACTTCCTGCAGCAGGTCGGGGACATCGCCAGCGCGGCGCTGGCGCGGCTGCTGGCCTGAGCGCGCATGGCAGGTCCCACCACCGCGCCTGCCCCCGCCGCCGCAGCACCCCATGCGGAAGCACTGGCGCTGATCCAGCGCCACCTCGACCACCTGCGCGTGCAACGCCGCCTGGCCGAGCGCACCCTCGTGGTGTACGAAGAAGCCTTGTGCCGGCGCCTGCTGCCCCAGTGCGAGGCCGCCAAACTGGCCCTGCATGAAGTCCGCCCGCACCACGTGCGTGGCTGGACGGCCCGCCTGCACGCCCAGGGCCTGGGCCCGCGCAGCATCGCGCTGACTTTGTCGGCCTGGCGGGGCCTGTACAAGTGGCTGTGCAGCGAAAAGCTCGCCCCGCTCAACCCGGTCGAAGGCATCAAGCCACCCAAGGCCGTCAAGCCCCTGCCCAAGGCCCTGCCGGTCGACCAGGCCGTGGCGCTGGCCGCCCATCAGCCCGATGCCGATGCGCGCCCCGCGGCCTCGCCCGCCGCCGCGACGCGCCAGGCGCATGAGGCGCCCTGGCTGCATGCGCGCGACCACGCCATGATCGAGTTGCTCTACAGCAGCGGCCTGCGCAGCGCGGAACTGCTCGGCCTGGACATCGCCGCGAGCGCCCAGGCCCTGGGCTGGATCGACATGCAGGCCGGCGAGGCCCATGTGCTGGGCAAGGGCAGCCGGCGGCGCACCGTGCCGGTCGGCCAGGCGGCGCTGACGGCGCTGCGCCATTGGCTGGCCCTGCGCGACACCCTGCGCCCACCGCAGGACGAGGCCCTCTTCATCAGCCGGCTCGGCAAACGCCTGACCCCCATGCAGCTGCGCAACCGCATCAAGCAGTTGGCGCAGGATGCGTCGCTGCCCACCCATGTGCACCCGCACATGCTGCGGCACAGCTTCGCCAGCCACCTGCTGCAATCCAGCGGCGACCTGCGTGGCGTGCAGGAGCTGCTGGGCCACGCCAACATCAGCACCACGCAGATCTACACCAAGCTGGACTATCAGCACCTGGCCAAGGTCTACGACGCGGCCCATCCGCGCGCCAAGCGCAAGTAAGGCAAGTCAGCCGAGTCAGCCCTCGACGGCAAGCCCCCGCCCGGTGGCCTTTACCCGGACAATGGCGGCTTCGGCACACGCCTGTCTCGATCTTCCCGACTCATGAAAGTCATCACGCTTCGCGAAGGCAAGGAGCGCTCCTTGCTGCGCCGTCATCCCTGGGTTTTCCAAGGCAGCATCGCCAAGGGCGGTGGGGACCCGGGGGAAACCGTGCGCGTGCAGGCACACGATGGGCGCTTCCTGGCCTGGGCCGCCTTCAGCCCCAGCTCGCAGATCCGCGTGCGCGCCTGGAGCTTCGACGAGGCTGAGCGCATCGACGCGGCCTTCTTCCAGCGCCAGATCCAGCAGGCGGTCGCCTTGCGCAACAAGCTGGGCATCGCCTCCAACGGCATCCGCCTCGTCCATGGCGAGGCCGATGGCCTGCCCGGCCTGATCGTCGACCAGTACGACGATGTGCTGTCGGCGCAATTCCTCAGCGCGGGCACCGAACGCTGGAAGGACGCCATTGCCGACGCGCTGGTGGCCGTCACCGGCTGCCCGTATCTGTACGAGCGTTCGGACTCGGGCGTGCGGGGGCTCGAAGGCCTGGCCCCGGTCACCGGCTGGTTGCGCCATCCGGAAACGGCCGATGGCAGCCGCCGCGGCACCGAGGTCACCATCGACGAAAACGGCTGGCAGCTGACGCTGGACGTGGCCGAGGGCCACAAGACCGGCTACTACCTGGACCAGCGCGACAACCGCGGCCTCTTCGCCCGGCTGGTGCGGCAATTCGGCTGCCGCAGCGTGCTCAACTGCTACAGCTACACCGGCGGCTTCAGCGTGGCGGCGCTGGAAGGCGGGGCCACGGAGGTGACCAGCGTCGACTCATCCGGGCCGGCGCTGGCGCGCGCCACGGCCCACGTCACCCTCAATGGCCACGACCCGGCCGCGCACACCGCGCTGGATGCCGACGTCAACGGCACCCTGCGGCAGTTCCTGAAGGATGGCCGCAGCTTCGACGCCATCGTGCTGGACCCGCCCAAGTTCGCCCCCAGCGCCGCCCACGCCGACCGGGCCTCGCGGGCCTACAAGGACATCAACCGCCTGGCCTTCAAGCTGCTCAAACCGGGCGGGCTGCTGCTGACGTTTTCGTGCTCGGGCGGCATCGGCGCCGAGCTGTTTCACAAGATCGTGGCCGGCGCGGGCATGGATGCGGGGGTAGACGGCTACTTGCTGTGTCGCTTGGAAGCAACACCCGACCACCCCACCACCGTGAATTTTCCAGAGGGTGAATACCTCAAAGGTCTGGCAATTGTCCGGAAATAACGGGTGACCGAATAAAATGTCATAGGGATTGACAAAGTTGCGGCCAGGGATGTAGGCGAACAGACATAATGCGTTGTCAAATGCGGTCAGAGGACCAGGCGTTCCACACATCATGAGCACGAAGGCATCAGTCAAATCCGTTTGGGACTTCCGCAGGGGCATTGCCACCGCACGTGTCCTTACCCAGTTGGGCGCTGACCACGGCGTCAGCCTCGACAACCTGCTGCGGCACACCGGGATCACCCGGGCGCAGCTCGACGATCCCAAGGCAGAGATCGAGGCCCATCAAGAAGTGCAGCTCGTGCGCAACCTGATCCAGGATCTGCCGCACATCCCCACCCTGGGCCTGCAGGCCGGCACCCGCTACCACGTGACCACCTACGGTCTGTGGGGCTACGCCGTGCTGAGCAGCCCGACCCTGGGCACCGCCGTCAGCATGGCCTCGCGCATGCTCAACCTGACGTTCTCGCTGACCGTCAATGAGGTCGAGCAGCTGGGCGAGCAGATCCGCTCGAGCTTCCACGCCGATCACCTGCCACCGGACGTGCGTCAGTTCATCCTGGACCGCGACCGCGCCGCCGTCATCACGCTGCAGCGCGAGATCCTGGGCCACCCCCTGCCCTACCGCGCCGTCCACATGCGCCGCCCCGAGCCGGCGCCCGAGATCGCGGAGGCCTACACCAGCCTCTTCGGCGTGCGCCCGCTCTTTGGTCAGGCCCGCGACTGCGCCCTGTTCGACTCGGCCCTGATGCACGAGCCGCTGCCCCAGGCCGACGCCCACACCGCCGCCCTGTGCGAGCAGATGTGCCGCAAGCTGGTCGAAGCGCGCAAGAGCCGCACGGGCGTGGCCGCCCAGGTACGTGACCGCCTGCTGCGCACGCCGGGCCACATCCCTGACATGGAGGAGATCTCCACCGAGATGAAGATCACCTCGCGCACGCTGCGCCGTCACCTCACGGCCGAAGGCGCGACCTTCCGCGCCCTGCTGGAAGAGGTGCGCTCGACCCTGGCCGAGGAACTGATGGCCACGGCCAGCCTCACGCACGGCGAAATCGCCGAGCGCCTGGGTTATGCCGACGTGACCACTTTCATCGAAGCCTTCCGCCGCTGGAAGGGCATGCCGCCTTCCGAGTTCCGCCGCAGCCTGGGCCTGCCGGCGCAGGCCACGCGCGCCACGCGCCGCCGCTTCATCCCGCGCTGAACCCGCGGATGGGCAGGCGGCCCTGTCGTGATGGCGGCAGGCGGCTGCGGAAAAGTGGGAATGCCGCCGCATTTCCGGCCCTTTCCACTTTTCTGCCCATGCGCGAGGGCCTAGACTGGTCCGCAGCATCCAGTGAGACAAGCCGTCATGACCATCGCTCCGCAACTGCGCAATCTCAACATCGACCTGCCGGCCTGCCCCAGCACGCTGGTCAGGCTGTCGCTGTTGATGGCAGAGGAAGACAGCTCCATCGACCAGCTCTCTTCGCTGATCGAGACCGACATGGCCTTGTCTTCCGCGGTGGTGCGCACCGTCAACTCGGCGCTGTTCGGCCTGCTCAAGCGCGTCGAGACAGTGCACGAGGGCATCCGCTACCTGGGCATGGCGCAGGTGGCCGGCCTCACTTATGAGATCGGTCTGCGGGGCGCCTTCCCGCCCAGCCCCCTGCTTCAGAACATCTGGGACCGCGCCGGCATCCGCGGCCTGGCCATGGGCCGAGTCGCGCGTCAGCTCGATGTCGACCCCTGGCATGCGCACACCGCCGGGCTTTTTGCCGAAACCGGCCGCGCGGTGCTCTATGCCTATGACCGCCAGCGCTACAGCAGCCTGGAGGCCGACACCCGCGACGAAGCGCTGCTGTGCGCGGCCGAAATCGAAGCCTTTGGCGTCAGCCACTCGGCCCTGGGCGCGGCGCTGTGCCAGTCCTGGGGCCTGTCGCGCGACATCGCCGACAGCGTGCGCGCCCGCCCCAACGCACCCAGCCAGTGGTCGCAGGAGCGCCCGGCCGTGCAGAAGCTGCTGACCATCGGCGCGGCGGTCGACAGGCTGCTGCTGAGCCCGGACCCCGCCAGCGGTGCCGATGCCGTCTGGCAGGAGCTCGAGCCCGTGGCCAAACAGGTCGGGCTGCACTTCCAGGCCTTCCAGCTGGCCACCACGCGGGTGTGCGAGCGGCTCAATTTGCCGCACGAAGGCAACTGAGTCGAGCCGTTTGGCCGCAGCTTGGCCGCAATATATTCCTGCCAATTCCGAGGATTGACGCCCATCGCGAAACTGCTGGCGGCGCAGCAATCGCCGGAGGAGCTCGTGTTTGGGCGTTCACAGGTGCTGCTGGCCACGACCCACCGCATCGAAAGCAACGACGCGTTCCCCGCCACCTTCACCCTGACGCCCGGCACGGGCCTGGTGATCACCGGCGATGTCACCTACACCCAGACGCTGGACGCCACCGCCCTCCAGGCCTGGCTGCCAGGCAGCGGCTACACCGGCTTCGCGCTCGAAGATGGCATGACAGAGGCCATGATCGCGTCCGTGCAGATCACCGGCCTGGATCAGACGGGTGCCGAGTCCGACCCGGCCGGCGAGGCCTGGACCAGCTTCACCGAGGGGCTGACGCTCACGGAAACCAGCGCCGGGCTTGTGACACGCAGCGGCAGCACCTCCTTCTCCGTGAGCTTCAGCAACACCACCGATGCGCTGCACACGGGCTACCTTCACTTCGCTGCGGCCGCCATGGTCACGGCCGGGGTCACCCTGACGCCGGTCCCCGAGCCGCAGACCTACGCCCTCATGGGCCTGGGCCTGGTCGGCATCGCCCTGGCCACACGCCGCCGCCAGTCGGCCTGTCGCTAACCCGCCCCCCAAGCCTGGGGCCGGCAGGCCCTTGTAGGTAGAGGCCCTGCCTCCGCGCCGGGCCGGCCTCGCCTACAAATACCGCATCCATCTCACGTCGTCACGCTGGGGCGACAAAAGGGTTTGAATGCGGTTCAACTGCCACGCTCTCCTGCAACCGGATCCAGGCCAGATCCGGGCCAGCGACGAAGACCCGGAACTCAGCCGCCTGATCCGCGCCGAGCGGGTTCGCATGCTCTTCGCTTCGGCGCTGCCGGTCTCGCTGGCCAGCGCGGCCACGGCCATGGCGCTGAGCCTGCTGGTGGCGCCCCAGGTCGGCGCCGAGCGGGCCGCGCTGTGGGCGGCGCTGTGCGTGGCGGCATCGATCGTGCGGGTGGTCCACCTGGGCCGCTACATGGGCGCCCGTGACCGCGCCAGCGGCTACTGGCTCAAGAGCCTGACCGTGGTCTGCGCGGTGCAC
The DNA here is from genome assembly GCA_964413815.1 of uncultured Aquabacterium sp. Classification (GTDB taxonomy): domain Bacteria; phylum Pseudomonadota; class Gammaproteobacteria; order Burkholderiales; family Burkholderiaceae_C; genus Aquabacterium. The sequence goes on from CAYPUS010000029.1 coordinate 10,484, forward strand.
GGCATCATCTGGGGCATGGCCGGCCTGATGATGCCCCTGGATGACCTGGTCACCGTGGCCGTCGTCGTGGCCACGCTGGTGGGCGCCTGCGCCGTCAGCACCTTCACCTTGCAGGCCCACATCGGGCCGAACCTGGCCATCAACCTGCCGATGCTGCTGCCGGCCGTGGTGATGCTGTTTGCGCGGGGCGACAAGTACGGCATCTATGGCGGCGTCGGCCTGCTGACGCTGCTGGCCTTGATGCTGTTCGAAAGCCGCCGGGTCGAGCGCCGCACGACCGAGTTGCTGTGGCTGCGCTTCACGACCGACCGCATCGCCCGCGAGCGCGCCGAGGCCCTCAAGCTCGCGCAGCGCCACAGCGCCGTCAAGGACCAGTTCCTGGCCACGATGAGCCACGAGATGCGCACCCCCCTGCATGGCATCCTGGGCCTGGCGCGCCTGGTGCACAACCGGCTGCCGGCGCGCACGGGCGTGCTGGCCGAATCGCGGCACCAGGTCGAGCTGATCGAGCGCACGGGCGAGCACCTGCTGGGCATCATCAACGACGTGCTGGACTTCTCGCGCATCGAGGCCGGCAAGCTGCAGGTGCACCCCGCGGCCTTCGATCTGCAGCGCGCCATCGACGAGGTGCTGAGCCTGCTGTCGGTCACCGCCAGCGACAAAGGGCTGCGGCTCAAGACCGACGTGGCGCTGCCCACACCCTGCTGGGTCCACGGCGATGCCGCGCGGATCCGGCAGGTGCTGCACAACCTGATCGGCAATGCCATCAAGTTCACCGAGACGGGCGAGGTTTGCGTGCGGGTGCAGCGCGATGGCGGCGAGATGGTGTTTCGCGTGGCCGACACCGGCATGGGCATCCCGCCGCAGCATCTGCCGCTGGTCTTCGATGCCTTCCATCAGGTCGATGGCACATTCGGGCGACGCCACAAAGGCACGGGCCTGGGGCTGACGATCTCGCGCGAGATGGCGCGGGCCATGGGCGGCGAGATCAGCTGCACCAGCGTCGTGGACCAAGGCTCGGTCTTCACCTTGCGCATGCCGCTGCCGGCCATGGCGGGCACCGGGGACGCCGCACCGGCATCACCCGTCAACACGGCGGGCCGGCCGGACGCAGCGCATGCCACTGCCCATGCGCGGGCCGCCGAAGCCGGCGCCATGGCCGCACAGGCACCCGCATCGCTGCCCCGGCACGATGGCGCGACCCCGGCGCCGGGCGCCAGCGCAGGCCACATCCTGCTGGCCGAAGACAACGCGGTCAACGCCTTGGTGGCCGAGGCCACGCTCAGCAGCCTGGGCGTGACCGTCACGCGCGTCGAGAACGGCGTGCAGGCGCTGGCCGAGCTGCAACGCGAAGACCATCCCTATGACGTCGTGCTGATGGACTGCCAGATGCCCGTGCTCGATGGCATCGAGGCGACGCGGCGCCTGCGCATGTGGGAGCACGCGCACCAGCGCAAGCCCGTGCCCGTGGTGGCACTGACGGCCAATGCCATGACCTCCGACCGCGAGCGCTGCATGAGCGCCGGCATGAACGAGCACCTGGCCAAGCCTTTCAAGCAGGCTGATCTGGAAGTGGCGCTGCGTCGCTACCTCTCCCCGCGCTCACAGCCCGAGCCGATCAAGGTGGCGTGACCGGTTTCAACACTGCTGCATCAACCAGCGCCCGCCAGCGGCCACGCTGTCGATCACCGGCAAGGCTGGCGGCGGTTGAAGGCGCTCTGCCCAGCCCGCCAGCGCGGCGCCACCGAGGATGAGGCTGGACAGCGGCGCGGTCTCTCGGCATGAAGCCGCTTGCGCGCGTTCGGCCCGGGAAGCAGCCTGCCAGACCGCATCCTCCTCGATCGCCCGCAGGCAGGCCTGGCCCAGCTGGCGTTCGGCGTCGGCCGGATCGGCCATCATCTGGCCGCCCGATGCCGGCACCGTCAAGACCCGGCGCAAATGGCCGCTGCCGCCCAGCCGCATGCCCCGCGCCAGACGCTCGAGCATCGGCCCCCAGGCCGTGCCGCCAGTGACGATGGCAAAAGGCCCGAGGGCGTCCGCCTCACGCATGGCGGCCTCGGCCAGGCCCATCACCGGCACGCCGGCCGTCTCGCGCAGGGCCCACACACCGGGGTCGCCGAAGCAGGCCACCAGCACGGCCAGCGGCCGCCCATGGACGAGCACATGCCGCTGCCAGGCTTCGAGCACCGCGTGGGCAGCCACCACATAGCTGCTCTCGCTGGCGATGTAGTCATCGCCGAAAGCGGCCGTGATGCCCAGCAGCGGGCAGGCCCGGCTGGCCGCGCCTTGCGGGTGCGGTTGAGCGTTCATCTGCGCATTCATCTGCGCCTGCAAGTGCGTCAACAACTGCGTCGTCAGCGCCTCGCGCGTGTTCGGGTTGATCACCAGGAGATGCGGCATGGTGGCGGCCTTCTGTGTCGCCTACCGGCGGGGTGCGCACAGCGATTGCCAGAAGTCGCCCTCGGCCGCCTGCGGTTCGTTGAAGCACAAGCCGGCCTCGATGTGATGCAGGTGGCGCGTCATCAGCGACACGGCCTCATCGGCGGGCACCGCGCCCTTGACGGCGCCGCGCAAGGCGGTCAACAGGCCACGGTGCTCATCGCAGCGGCAGGCCTGCACCCAGCGAACGGGCTCGGTGGTCAGGGCCGCGCGGTGGCGGGGTGCGGGCGCATAGCTCATCAGGATCAGACTGGTGCGCGAAACCAGCTTGCGCAGGAACTGCTCGAAGGTGTGGTGCCCCGCGACCTCGGCCAGCAGCAGGTGAAAGCGCCCCGAATGACGCAGGGCCATGGCATGGTCGCCCCCCTTGCGCGCGGCCTCCTCGGCCTCGATGCAGGCACCCAGCGCTTTGAGATCCGGGGCCTTGGCACGTGCGACGAAACGCCTCACCAACACGGCCTCGACCACGCAGCGCGCTTCAAAAACCTCGCGCGCCTCGTCCACCGTGGGCTGCGCGACGCTGGCGCCCTTGTTGGGCAGGATGGTGACGACCTGCTCCTGCGCCAGCCGGATCAGCACCTGCCGGATGCGCGTGCGCGAGACACCAAAGGCCTGGCCCAGCTTGTCTTCCACCAGCTTGGTGCCCGGCAGCAGGCGCTGGTCGACGATGGCCTCGATCAGGTGACGATGGATGTCATCGTCGGACAGGCCCTCTGGCAGCGGCTGCTTGCCAACGTCGAGGGCGTCATCGATGGGGACGTGGGCTGCGGCGGCAGGCCGCGAGCGAGCGGGGGTGTCGGAAGAAGGTGAACGGCGGGGCATGGCAGCTCAGGACGAAGGCATGCTGCGCCGACGCATCCAGGCGGCCAGCGCCAGCGCACCCATGATGACGACAAGCGAGATCAGCGTGGTCATGCTGCCCAAGGCATAGATGGCCGGCGTCGTGACCGTGGTCGTCAGGCCCTGCAGCTCCAGCGGCAAGGTGTTGACATCGCCGATGGCCTGCGAGGACCGCGCGATCTCATCCCAGCTGAGGGTGAAGCCAAACATGCCCACCCCCACCAGAGAGGGCGCGATCAGCGGCAGCACGACATGGCGCATGCTTTGCCACGGCGTGGCGCCCAGGTCGCGCGCCGCCTCTTCGTAAGCCGGGTTGAAACGGTTGAACACGGCGAACATGATCAGCATGCCGAAGGGCAAGGTCCAGGTCAGATGCGCGCCCAGCCCCGAGGTGTACATGCCCATCACCGTGGTGTAGGCCTCCAGCGTCCCGGTCCATTCCAGGCTTTCCAGCACGGCCTTGATGCCCGTGTCGAACAGCCGGAACTGCAGGCCGATGCCCAGCGAGATGATGATGGACGGCATGATCAGGCTGGCCACCGACGCGTAGAACAGCATGCCACTGCCCCTGAAGCCCTTGCGAAAGGCCAGACCGGCCAGCAGCGACAGCAACACCGTCAGCCCCATCACCACCACACCCAGCGCCAGCGACCGCTGGATGGCCGAACCAATGTCGACCACCCCCAGGCCCCTGAACAGCTCACGGTACCAGTGCAGCGAACTGCCCCGCATCGGAAAAGTCAGCCCCCCATCGGGCCCCTGAAAGCTCAGCACGAAGATGGTGATGACCGGCCCATACAAAAACAGCACATACAGCCCAAACACCAAAGCCAAAGGCCAAAACCCACGCTTGTTCACCTCAGCCCTCCTTCACCAGGTCAACGCCACCCACCTATCCGTGGACCCTCACAACTCTTTCCGAAGATCGACCAGGCGGTTCAGCGCCATGATGATCAACAGCACCACCCCCAGCAGCACCACCGCATTGGCCGCGGCCAAGGGGAACTGCAGGTAGGAGGTCTGCACCTGAATCGTCTTGCCCACCGACGCGATCTGCTGGCCGCCCATCACGCCCACCGTGACGAAGTCACCCATCACCAGCGTGATCACGAAGATCGAGCCGATCAGGATGCCCGTGCGGCACAAGGGCACGATCACGCTCCACAGGGTCTGCCAGGCGCTGGCGCCACAGTCCTTGGCGGCCTCCAGCAGGCTGCGGTCGATCTTCATCATCGAGTTGAAGATCGGCACCATCATGAAGGTGGTGTTGAGGTGCACGAAGGCGAGCACCACCGAGAAATCCGAATACAGCAGCCACTCCACCGGCTCGCGCGTCAGGCCCATGTCCATCAGCGTCTGATTGATCCAGCCGTGGCGGCCCAGCAGCGGGATCCACGAGATCATGCGGATCACGTTCGAAGTCCAGAACGGGATGGTCATGATGGTGAAGAGCACCGTCTGCGCCGCGATGCCGTGCACGTGAAAGGCCACGAAATAAGACAGGGTGAAGCCCAGCACCAGCGTGATCGCCCACACCAGGGCGCAGAACTTCAGGGTCGACAGGTAGGTGCGCCACGTCGTGTCGCCCTCGAACAGCGCCAGGTAGTTGTCGACGGTGAAGCCTGGCTCCAGCGTGTACTCGTTCTGCGGCCAGAAGCTGACCGCCACGATCAGCAGCAGCGGCATCACGAAGAAGACAAGGAAGACCGCGCCCATGGGCAGGGCCTGCAACCAGGATGGCAGGGCTTTCTTCATGTCGCTTCTTTCGTGAGCCGCGTGAGCGCCAGGGCCTCTTGCCTTCAGAAGGCGTGCGTGATGCCAGCCGTCAGGATGGTCTGCTTCTGACCGGGCTGGCCTGCAAAGCCGGGCAACTCGCTGATGAAGGCGAAGTTGGCGTTGCCCTTGTTCTTGAGGTAGATGACGTTGAAGTTCAGCGCGGTGCGCTTGGACAGCGCATAGCTCGCACGGCCGCGCAGGAACCAGGTGTCATCGCCGCTGTCCTTGACGTCCTTGCCGACATAGTCGAGCGATGCCGTCAGCGCATCGCTGACCGGCACATCGACGCCCACATCGATCAGGCGGGCCTTGAAAGGCGTCGCATAGTTGACCTCGGCCGTGGCCACACCCAGGCGCCCCTTGGCCACACCGAAGTCGTAGCTGGCGCCCAGGGCATACATGCTGTTGCCCGAAGTCAGGCCCGTGGTGTTCTTCTCCGAGAAGATCGCGCCACCGATGCCGAAGGGCCCCGCCGCATAGTTCAGCGCCACCTGGAACTTCTGCCCCGCCGATTGCTTGCCGGCCTGCTCGCCAGCCGAGTAATACACACCCGTTTCAAAGCCGCCGAAGTTGGGCGAGGTGTACTTGATGGCATTGCTGTAGTAATCGCTCAGCGCATAAAAGCCGCTCATCAGGAAGGGCGCGTAATAGGCACAGACGAAGTAGCCGCACAGGTAGTCATCGGCCACATTCCACTGCTGCCCGAACTTGATCGTGCCCAACTCACCTTGCAGCCCCACCCAGGCCCCCCGGTTCCAGAACTGCGCACGCGCCGTGCCCGTGTCCGGCGCGATCGACGATTCCAGATTGAACAAGGCCTTCAAGCCACCGCCCAAATCCTCGCTGCCCCGCAACCCGATGCGCGAGTTCACGATCGCGTTGTCCTCCACCTTGACAACAGACTTCGCGTCCGTGCCGTTGTAGACCTTGCTGGCCGACACCACATCCAGCCCGATGGCCCCATAGATCTGCACCTGCGTGCTCTGCGCCACGGCGCCACCCGAGGCCAATGCCGCCGTCAACGCCGCTGCCGAAGCGACCCCCGAAGAGCGAGAAATCAAAGTATTCATGACTGCCTTGTCCAATGTTGATAAACAAAAAATCTGACTCACCACCGAAGAAACCGATCGCCAAACCGCCCACCCCGACGCACGCTGACCCAGCGGACACCATGGATCCGGCTCCGCCGGTCCATCGGTGTCGCCCCCCAAGGGGGGCGCGCGAAGCGCGTAGGGGGGGTGAATTCGTTGCCGCATCAAGCGGCAACGAATTCATTCCATTTACTAACCATGTAGGTGTTCTCATCCATGATCGCGTTCCAGCAAGCAATGCCCCCCATGCGCTGCTCATAGCTGCCGCCATCGCGCACCTCGCCCTTCTTGGCCAGCAACTGACCGGTGGGCGACTTGATGTCCTGCGCCGCGGGCTTGCCTTCCATCCAATAGGCCCACTCATACGCCTCCATCTTGGCCTTGGCGGTGTCCAGCACGGCGCTGTAGTAGCCCTGGCGATTGAGGTAAGCCCCGGCCCAGCCATCGAGGAACCAGTTGATGAACTCGTACGCCGCGTCGAGCTTCTTGCCGCTCAGCGTGGCCGGCACACCGAAGCCGGCGGCCCAGGCGCGATACCCTTCCTTCAAGGGCTGGAAGTTGCAGGCAATGCCCTTGGTGCGCACGGCCGTCACGGCCTGCGAGCGTT